>JAEINW010000084.1 GCA_016342715.1 Salinivirgaceae bacterium
AACCTTACAATAACTCAGTCGATTGAGCAGAATAGCAATAGCTAATCGCTCAATTTGGGTATCATTAATATTTCTGCAACGATTTTTCACCTGTTCAATACCTGAGGCGTTGCTTCCAGCTGAAATAAATATGCCACACAGGCAATTAATTGTCTGAATGTATTAATCGACTTTTTAAAACCACCATTTCTAATTTGCCTATTTAGGTTGACATAGGGATAAGCATATACATTAATCTTCTAATAATTTTATTCCCTCAATGGCTGATGAACCCGATGGCGTATTCATTAAGGCTTTATTAAATAATACTTTAGCTTCCCGATATTTTTTAAGTTGAAAATTTGTCCAGGCATACATTACCAAAGCATCGTAATCAAAAGGGTATAGATTTACCACTTTTTTGAAATATTTTTCAGCCTTTTCAAAATCTTTTTGTCCGTAATAAATTAGCCCCAATCGGTGCATTACTATAGAATTATTTGGATTTATTTCCAGAATTTTTTCATATTGTGAAATTACTGAATTCCAATTTCCCATGGCAGCTTGTGGTAATACAATACCCATGCGTGGCTCAATAGCAAAAGGCTTTAATGATATGGCTTTGTTGTAATAACTTTGCGATTCGCTAAATAAACCCGATGAATAAGTAAGCCATCCGAGCCTTAAATTTTCTTCGTATGAATTTTCTTCGTAAATATTTTTCAAGTCGAGGATAGCCTCGCTTAAATTACCCGATGCCTCATGTAAATAACTGTTTTGAAAGCCCTCAATAGTTTTTGAATAGTTTTGAGAAAAGCCCGAAACGAATAGTAAACTTAAAAGTATTACTGTGCTAAATTTCTTTAAAATTTCCATGATAATCCTCCTGTAAATGATTGATAACTAATATTTTTTGAATTGTATGTTTCAAAAGTATTCTTAAAGGGTGAAAATATTGACTTGGAATGATATATTTTGTAAGCTGCGAATAGTGTTAGATTTATTTTATAAAAAGGTACAATAATATTTAAACCGAGAATTGAATTGTATTTTTCAATGCTATTATAAGTGATTGTTGAAAAAGGATCGTAAAAATTATTAAATTCACCTGCCATTACATAACCTTCCATCCATAAATTTGGTAATATTTTTACTCCTAATTCATGGCGTTGTATAAATTGCTTGATGGATTCAACTCCTTGATGTTGCATATGTAAGTAGCCATTTAGATTATAATATAAATTTAAGTTGCTTAATGGATAAACTGCTATTGAACCAGCCAAGGTATTTTGCTTGCCTGAATTAAATTCTGCATGACTCGCAGCCATTGAAAATTTGAAAAACTTAATGTATTTACTTGCTATAATACCTAGTGCTATTTCGTTAAAGCTATTGTATTGATAAACTTCTCTATTCTTACCACTTCCGGTTCCATATTCCAAAAATATTGGAATTCTATAATTTAGATACGATACTATAGGAGAAATTGTCAATCCTTCAGTAGGTGTAATGTCAACTTTAATGGTATAGTTTATTTGTCGAATAATTTGCGCTTCCGATATATATGGATATAAATTAAACAGGGTATAAGCAAACTCATTTTTGTAAAGCAAATTTGTTGAATGACTCACGATGATTGATTTACCAATGCGATGGCCAATATTTAAGTGGTAATTAATATAGCTATTGAGTAATTTCTGAGTTCCGTCAATAGTTGTAGGAGCTGTCTCTATAATTTCTTCTTGTAAGTTTGAATTAGAAGCAAATGCTTGTGTTGTATTAAAATCAACACGTGTAAATTTTTTATTTATCTTTTTATTAAAATATTCATTTAATACTTCAGGGTACTTATTGGCTAATTTTACCGCATCATTTTTTCGTCCGGTATACTGATAACAATTGTAAAGATAGGCTAGGATTATCGCACTGTTGTTGTTTAATTCAATTGCTTTTTCATAATGTGGAATTGCAAGTGCATATCTGTTTTTTTTGAACCAAGCATAGGCAATACGTAAACGCAAAAAGTAATAATCAATATTATTATCAATAGCTCGGTTACCCACGTCAATAATCTTGTCCCAGTCGCTAATTAAATAAGCTTGATATGTAGTGGTATCAACTTCAATAAATGTTAAGGGTTTTTGTGCAAACACCATATTTATTGAAATCACTCCAAATATAATTAATAATAATTTTCTCATTGTTCAATAATAATATGTTGTTTTTTTACGAATACGTCAATTTTTGCAATACCTGAACTATCAATTTGTGTAATGAATTCGTTGCAGTTTAGTTTCTTCTTGTAAATAAAATTTGTCATGCTTGATTTTAATGTAATCTCAGTGGGCGATATGGTATCGTTAAGGGCAAAATAATTTAATGAAAACTGTGACTTTGAGAAACTTACAAAGGGACTTATAAAGTCGTAAAGCCATAAAATATATTTTGGAAATGTTAAATACAACGGAAATTGATCGATAATTTCAAGCTGCTTATAAAAACCTTTTTGAACCTTATATAGTGCCTGAAATAAATAGAATAAAGAACTTTTTTTGTTTCCCTCGTAATATGTGAAATAAAAAAGATTGTCGTCGTTTTCAAAATATGCTTTAGCCTCTGTTTTTGAGCAATACATATACGACTGATTGTATTCGTTTACTTGAACTTCCCATTCTATTTGTTGTTGATTTACACCATCGGTAATATTAAAATTAAGTATTTGTCCAGGAATAAAATTAAGTGCTGAAACCAGTAAATCGGTGGTTTCAATATTTGATACCAGTTGATTGTTTTCTGGTTTTGTATGTGTTTTTAGCGAAAAATTTCCATCGTCATGTACCATATAGTTGCTCAATGGATAATCAATAGTTGCCGATCCATTGAACGGATAGGGCTGAATCTGAAAATGCACATGAGGAAAAGGTGAGCGTCCTGAATTTCCACAATTGGCTATTATTTGACCAAATTTTACTTCATCACCTTTTTTTACTTTGATGGTCCCTTTTTTTAAATGGCTTAGTTTTGAATAAACTTCATTATTATGTTTTATAATAATGGTATTACCCCAGTTATCTATTAAATTAGCTTGGCCAATAATATTATCTTCAATTCCATCAATAACTTGTTCAATTATGCCATTTTCGGGGGCAATTAAAGGTTTGTTATAGCAGAAATAATCGTCTGGTAAATCACCGTCATTTTTAAATTGTTTTCCTTCGTAATTTTCAATTATAAAATCCCATGCATGCTTAAATACTCCTTTATGCGTGTATTCCCCATTGTGAGCTTGCGACACTTTCCAGGTTCCATAAAATGGTAATTTAATTGGAATTAGCGATTTAAAACGAAATCGTTCTTTATTATTTAAAAATATGTACAAGTTTTTTTCAGGAGCATTGTGCTGAAAATATACCTCAGATAATTTATATGAATATCTTTCACGAAATTTTAATGAATAGAGAAATAATAATACCACCAAATTGAAGGGCAATGAATAAATTGGCAATCGAAATTGCATAAATACAATATTCAAACTTATGGTGAGTATGGCTACGAACGGAATTAGCAAAATCATCCATAAATATGATGTTCGGGAAGGAATTAGGAAAAAACCGCCAAGAGCAATGGATGAAAGAATGTAGTTAAATCCGAAAAAACTATAATCGTAATTGGTTATTTCAGCACCTATTATATGATAAAAACCATAGGCTATAAAAAAACCTATTACCGATAAGGAAAAAGCAATGCGTGAAAAAAGTAACAAACCAAACGCTAAAACAAAGCCTGTTAAAACATTGTACTGAAATAAGATGGCACTTAATGAGATAAAATACGATCGGGCGGCATCCCATATTTCAAGATTGTTTATAAATTCATATGCGGTTATAAGAGGTTGACCACCAATTACGTAAAGTTCGTTCAGTGTATAAATCCCTCTTTCGTTTAAACCCATTGCATGAAAACTGCTGGTTGCCAGCATAAATGCCCATAGCGATAGGATAAAAGGAACACTTAAAAAGGGCAAGCCATATTTTCCTATAACTCCTTGCAATGACACCGAAATAAAAAAAGTAAAAAGTGCAGCTAATATGACAATGCCTGCCAGGTAAAGGCTTGGACTAAAATAAACTCCAAGCCCAAGCCCAACCAATAAACTATTAAATCCAAGTAATCCTTTTTTTAATACCGAGCGATTAAAACCTAGCAACAAGCCAGCAATAGCCATGGTTAACACCGAAATTAAACCAAATAGTCCTGTGTAAAAATCAAAAAATGTAACCAGTAAAATTAATGAAGCAAAATACCTATGTGTGGAGAAAAAAATTTGCGAATAACTGTTTAATACAATCTGCAAAAAATCATCTAAAAAAGGCTTCCCAACTTTTATTTTATTCCTTATTTCGGTATTTGTCATGATTAATAAAAAGAATTTTACAATTGAATGTTATCTAAATGTTCTGGAATTCGATCCAAAGCATTCATGGTTTCATGGTTTTCATTTTCACGAATTATGTGTGAATTTCCCTGAATATCAATAATAACAACTTTTGGTCTGTAGGTAATAAATTGCATCCACTGAGTCATGTTATATGCTCCAATTCTTTTAATAACCACTTGATCGCCTTTCTCTAAAACAGGAAATTGAATGGCTGCTCTAATTATATCTATGTTCATACATAGAGGACCATAAATGGTTGTGTCTTCAGCATCGAATTGCTTAATACGAGCTGGCACAATGTGATGCTCATACCAAAAAGATGTAAATAAATTATTTACTCCTATATCAATAATTAGCGAGCGACGTCCATCAAGTAACCTTTTATTTGCCAAAACGGTGCCTAACAAATATCCTGCATCATCAATCAGCGCTCTACCTGTTTCAAGAAAAAGTGTTGGCGTATGATCGTACTGAATATCGCTATTAATTAATGCTCCAGTAATAGCTTCAGCAAAATCATCAAAACTAGGGCAAGTATCGCTGCCTGGCAAATATGCTCCCTTTAGCGTATTTTTTGAAGCAAAGCCACCGCCCATATCAATATATTTTATATTATGCTTGTATTTTTGATCAATGCGAACAGCTAATGCAGCTAATTTAGCTGTAGCTATGCCATAGGCCGAAGGTGTCATAATATAGGTTCCAATATGTGTGTGCAAACCTACCAATTCCATATTTGGATCAGGCATTATTTTGTTTACAGCAGTCCACGCATCTCCATTTTCGTAATTAAATCCAAATCGATCCCAGTGAGGATAAATTCCTGTATCCATATTTACCCGAATGGCAACTTTTGCAGTTTTGCCTATTTTGGGTGCAATTTCCATTATTTCGTACAATTCATCGTAATGATCGATATGAATTAATGCTCCAAGTTCAATGGCTCGTTCCAGATCTTCTTTTGATTTATCGGGTCCATTAAAAATAATTTTACTTCCGGGTACACCGTTGGCTAAGGCTTTTTCAAATTCAAAGCCTGATACAACTTCAGCCCACGATCCTTCTTGATGGTAAACTTTACAAACGGCATTTAAGTAGTTTGTTTTATACGACCAGGCAAATTGCACTTTAGGATATCTTGTTTTAAATGCGGAATATGCTTCCTTATAAGTATCGCGAATCGTTTTTTCTGATAGTACATATAAGGGTGAACCATATTGTTCCAGAAGATCTTGTACTGCAACTTCATCAATATGGCTTATAGGTTGCACGGTTGTTGCCATTCCAAATTTATCGGGGACACCGGCATTAATCCGGTTGATTACGGGACGCTCAAATTTTAATTTTTCCATAATTCAACTATTTTATCTAATAATTATAGTATTTGATTGAATCAAATTGTTTTTGTTTTGTATTGAATATATATACGATCCTGCTGGTAAAAAATTTACGGGTATGGTAATATTCTTATTGCTTACAATAGGGTGCGATAACACCTTTTGCCCATTAATGTTGTAAAGCGTAAATTTACCTCCAATGGCATCTTCAAGTAATGATCCATCAATCGTTATTTGATTAGTTGCAGGATTTGGGTAAACCATTTTATTTGGGGCAATAGACTTGGTTTCAATCTTGCTAGTTCCACCCAAGCTGTAAATATTTGTAGTAACATCGTAAAAATCTAAAGGATTATAAATGTATTTATAAGCAATTAATTTATTTTCTTTGTCTACTTTTTTAATTTCAGCCCATGCGCCATCATTTAAAGTTAGTAAAAGTGTTCCATTTTCATTTACTACGAGTAAACCATATTGCAAATAGTAGCTAGTTCCTGAGCTAACATATTTTTCGTAAATACATAAAACTTCAATTAAATCGTCGGTATTAAATAAATGTTTTGTCACAAATTTTATGTCAGAGGCATAATAACCATTGGGAATTGGTAAGTCAATTGTTTTAATTAATGTATGATTTGTGTTGTATAAACGGCATTGTTCCAGAGGAACATCTAACAAGTAATAACTAAATTCACCGTTACTAATTTCGTTTACTGATGCTGAATAATCATAGCTATGCTCTAATGTAATTTGCGACATTCCTATTAATGCGTTTGCAATAAGTACTAAAGTAATTAAAATAGTCTTCATTTTATAATTTTATATAATTCAATATTTTTTTGTTATTTTTCTATTTCACCGAATATCGAAAGTTGCTCAAATTCTTTAATATCGCCCAATAAATCCCATGAATAGCGGATAAACATTTTACCAACTGCATACGATTCGTAAGGTTTGACTTTTTCACCCATGGCAAGTTTTACTAAAGCCTCAGGTATATTTTGCCCTGCACCAACTGCCAAATAAACCCATGCTGGAATTCGCGGGTTGATTTCTATCATGTAATAGTCGCCTGAATTTGTTTTAATCATTTCTAATTCCATGCCGCCACGCCATTTGGTTTGAGCTATTAATTCGTTCGTAATACGAATCATTTCTTGGTCGCTAAGAGTTATTCCGCTCCATGCTTTTCCTTTATCAGTAATAAATAATTTTCGCATTGGTACCGCAGCAATGGTGTTTCCCAATCCGTCGCCTAAGGCCACTACATTTACTTCAGTTCCTTTAATAAATTCTTGTATAATAATTGGTAGTCCCCACTTGGCGCTAATTTTATTAAAATGATTATTTACCTGTTCGGGGTTGTAAGCAATATATGCATCGTAAAATTTTCCTTTAACCAATACTGGATAATCAAAATTTTCATCAATTTTTTGAATGTCGCTATGGTTAGTAAGTATCATGCTTTTAGGAACTTTAATGCCATATTTTTCGCCAAACTTATGCAGATTGGCTTTATTTCGCTCCTCAAATTGTTCAAAAGTGGGTAGGAAAGTGCTAATGCCAAGTTCACGTAATTTGGGTTCAGCTTTCATAAAGGTATAAAGTTCAGCATCCAAGTTTGGTATTATCAAATCAATAGGATCTTTTTTGTGAATCTCCTCAATGCGCTCTAAATAGGCTTCCGTTCCTGTCGATGGATAGGGAATCATATAGGTTTTATCGATCATTCCGGGCATATAAATTCCAGGCTCTAAATTTTCGTATGCCAAACCAATTATTCTCGATTCTATCTCTTGAGACTCTCTAATTCCTCGAATTACTGGGATTCCAGGTCCCGGATTATCGGTATTATTTAAGCCGGTAATAGCAATGGTTAATTTAAGTTTTTTCATGTTAGTTTTCTTCTTGTTCAACAATTCCAAACTGTTTTAGCATCATTGTAAAGTCATCCATGTATCGCTGATAGACATTTGCTTCTACATCGTATTTTTCAAGTACTTCATTCATTATTTCTTTTTCGTCTTTATGCTCTTCCAGCATTTTTAAAATAAACTGTCCTGTTTTATTCAAATTAAAAGACGCTCCGGTATTTGGATCGAATAGGAAACCGGTTTTACTAACTGCGATGTTTTTTTTTAGTTTCATAACGAAAGGATATTATTCAATGTACACTGCAAATTTCAACAAAAAATGACTTAAGAGTATTACAATATTTTATTTTATTTGTGTAAAATTTTATAGTAATTATTATAATTGATCGATAGGGATTTTTGACGATCGGTCGCTATCTTTATATTGAGAGACAGTCATTCTGGTAATATTTTTAAATTGGTTGGAAAGGTATTGTACGCTGGAGTAATCCATTAAATATGCAATCTCGCTTAATGTTAGCTCGTTAATGTCAATTAAATGTTTAATTCTTTCAATTTTTTGAGAAATTATATATTTTTCGATAGTTTGATTTTTGTGTTCAGAAAATATTTTTGATAAATACTGATAGCTTAAACCTAGCTTTTCTACAATGTAATCAGACTTTCGAACAATAGAATCGGCATTATTTAAGTGATGAATTAATTCAATAACAGCAATTTTAATTTCATCTACAATTTTTTCTTCTCTATTATGAGTAAGTTCAAAACCATACTTTTTAAGCATTGCATCAATACGATCGTATGAAACTCTCTTTTTAGGATGCACCACTTCAACCTTGCCAAGCGATATTTTTTTAACGACAAGACCAAGTTCTTCAAGCTTTTCAGAAAGAAATAACTTGCAGCATTGGCAAAGCATATTTTTAATAGATAGTATTTCTGAGTTATTTTCTTCACGCATTGAGTTAAAAAATAAAGTGAAATTAATAATACTTCATATTCATAAATTATTACAGTTTTTATATAAATCTTTTATTTATCAGCATAAATTAAAACATGGCATATTCGCTTATTTTTAATTACAACTTATAATAAAAAAATTAAAAGGTATGTAAATTTAACACTTTAAAATATTAAAAACCTAAAGGAGACTTTTTAAAATTTTGAATGACATTATTTTGTATTTAAATTATGTTTAATCGAGCGCAACTATTATTAATAATAATACATCTGTCAAAAAGATAATTAAAAACTAAAACTCATGAAAACGAATCGAATTATTTTACCTTTTGTAGCAGCGTTAATATTGGTTGTTGGATGTGGAAAAGAGGATGGATATGATATTGGTTATATGGGATCATATGATGATACATATAACGAGAATTACAAGGATTATGGGGAAAATCCTTTTGTTAAAGTTGCTGATCAAGCAATTTCAACCTTTTCAGTAGATGCCGATGGAGGATCATACACCAATATGAGGAGATACATGTATTTAGGACAAAATCCACCAACAGCATCGGTTAGGGTAGAGGAGTACATAAATTATTTTACATTTGATTATAAAGAGCCAACAAACGAAGAGAACGTTTCTCTTGAGTCAGAGGTTTCGAATTGTCCGTGGGATGAAAATCACCATTTAATACGTGTGGGTATGAAAGGAATTACTCTTTCGGAAAGCGAATTGCCATTTTCAAATTATGTTTTTTTAATTGATGTATCGGGCTCAATGAATTATCCAGATAAACTTGGAATTTTAAAATCGGGGTTTAAAACACTGGTTGATAACTTAAAAGACCAAGATAGAATTGCTATTGTTACTTATGCTGGGGAAGCTGGATTATTATTAGAATCAACACATGGCGATGAAAAAGATAAAATTAAAAGTGCTATAGATAAACTAGGAGCAGGTGGATCAACTGCTGGTGCTGCAGGTATTTCAACAGCGTATGAAATAGCTCAGAAAAATTATATTCAAGATGGAAATAATAGAGTAATTTTAGGTTCTGATGGTGATTTTAATGTGGGTCCATCATCTACAGATGACTTAATAGCATTGATTGAGGAAAAACGTGATTTGGGAATATATTTAACTGTTCTTGGTGTGGGGGGAGGAAACCTGAACGACCATATGATGGAACAAATAGCCAATAAAGGAAACGGTAATTACGAGTACATTGATAATGCAAAACAAATTGAGAAAGTATTTACGCAAGAAATTTTAAAGTTTTATACAGTTGCAAAAGATTCGAAAATCCAAATTACATTTAATTCAAGCATGGTCGATTCTTATCGATTAATTGGATACGAAAATAGAGTTTTAAATACAGAAGATTTTGATAATGATACAAGCGATGCGGGTGAAATTGGTTCGTCGCAAACTATTACCGCTCTGTATGAAGTAATTTTATTAAATGCATCTGGAAGTGAAAAGTATGCACAGTTCGACTTTAGATATAAAAAACCAAATGAAACAGAAAGTAGGCTCTTAAATCATGAAATAAATATGACACCTAAGGATATTTATTCGGCATCAGAAAATATGCGTTTTGCCTCAGCTATTACTGGGTTTGGTTTATTAATGAAACAGTCGGAATACAAAGGCACAGTATCAAAGCAACTGGTTTTGGATTTAAGTAAGAATGCTATTACCTACGATCCTTTTGGATATAGAAGTGAATTTGTTTCATTAGTAAGTAATTGGTCTGAATAAACTGTATAAACCTTAGAAGCTGTTTAAATTCTAAAAACAAAACAAGAGGGTGTCTGAAAAGAATAGCTCAACTTTTGAAAACTTACAATATGAAAGTTAAATTTAAAATGGAACACTGATGACGCAGATTTTGACTGATTTTCACAGATCAAATCAGTGTAAATCAGTTTTTTCAGCGTTATCAGTGTTCTCTTATTTTAATTTGAAAGTGTACTGTTAAAGGTTTTTACTTTTTGGACACCCTCTTTGTGACATTAATTAATATAGTTTTTTAAACAATTCCTTTTTAAGATATTTAATGTTTTTAACAACATCGTTACTTGTTCCATAAGGTGGTGAAAGAAGTAAACCATGAATTGGATATTTTTTTCTTAAGTTATTTACACGTTCTGCAACCTGATCAGGCGTACCTACTAGTGCCAGTACTTTTGTAATATCATCAGATAAAAGTTTTACAGCTTCAGATATTTTTCCCGATTTGGAAAGTTCAAAAATTTTTTGAATTTCAGGCGTCTCAAAATCAATATTATGGCTTTTAAGGATGGTTTGTAAATAGGGCATATATACCGCAACTGTTGGTTTTGCAATTCGAATAGCCTCTTTTTCTGAATTTGCAACACACATCATTCCACCAATACTTAAACGAGGTAAATCTTTTATTTTATTTTCTTTTTTTCCTTCCAAAAAGGCGTGATATAATTCGCCTAAATATTTTTCATTCCAAACCTCAGCTACTTGTAATTCGTTACTATATTTTCCTGCAATGTAGGCCATGTTGTAATTCCAGGTAGCTGTAATAATATATGGATTTTTAGGGGCAGGAACTTTTAAAAAGGCCTTTTCAGTTGCTTTATGTATTTCTCCTTCAAATACTTTGTGGTCTTTTTCTAAAAAGTGTTTCACAAGCTGAATGGTTTCTTCATATCCTTTTCTAGTATATTCTTCTTCTGATTCAAGTTTCAATAAATCATAAAAAGCGCCTCGTCCTAAACCCAAAACCGCTCTATTATTTGATACTTGATTTAAATAAGCATAGCTTGAAGTTATTACAGCCGGGTGTCGATAAAAACCATTTACCAGACAAGGACCTAACTTTATTTTTTTTGTATGATGAGCTATGGTTGTTAAAATGGGAAATGATGGGTAATACAATAAATCATCATATACATATAATCGATCAAAACCATTTTTTTCGGCTGTTTTAGCAATTTTAATATATTCATCGGGTGTTTTGTTTCCCTGAAGTCCTAGGTAAAATTTTATTTTGTTCATTAAGTATAATATTAAAAAAAAGAAAGGAACAGAATTGTTTTCTGTTCCTAAAGTTTGCCTTAGTCATCTCGTCCATCAATGTAGTAGCCTTCTATCTTACCATCTTCGCTTTCCCAATGCATTGGTGGTAGTTCTTTTTTTGCTATATTTTTAAATTCCTTGGCATCGTATAGCATTTTTACTTTAATTAGATTCAGGTTATCACGTTTCTCGTAAATAAATTTACTATCGGGTCCTACATGAACTTTTCCGCCCGATGGAGCATAAACATAGTGTGGAATTGATGTAGATGATTCTGTACATAAATGTTTATAGATATCTAATCCTTTTTGAACTGATGTTCGCAAATAATCACTGCCTTCAACTGGCATGCAATGATTCATATAATAGGGAATGATATTATTTCGTAGTAGTTGTTGAAACAAGTGA
Organism: Salinivirgaceae bacterium; assembly: GCA_016342715.1. GTDB lineage: Bacteria > Bacteroidota > Bacteroidia > Bacteroidales > SZUA-534 > JAEINW01. Next base: position 12,043 of record JAEINW010000084.1, read on the forward strand.
CTCATTGTTTCCACTGAATCATTAATACCTTTAAGTAAAACCGTTTGATTACGCAAAGTTATGCCTCTTGAAGTTAATTTATAACATGCTTCAATAACTTCAGGTGAAAGTTCATCGTAATGATTAAAATGAACATTTATTGCTAAGTATTGACTTTTTTCAGGTTCTTGAAAATTAGGAATAGTATAGCTTGCTAATTTATCACATAGTTCGTCAGTAAAAATATGTGGGGTTGTTAATAAAGTTCTTGAGCCTACTCTTATTTCAGTAATGTTGCTTAACGCAGTTAACTTATCAAGCAGATAAAAAAGTTTTTCTTTGTCCATAAGCGGATCACCACCAGTAATAAGGGCACCACGAACTTCTTGCATGTTACCTATTTCAAAAACAGCTTTATTTATATCTTCAATAGTCATGTTGGGCTTATTTCGCATAACTCTACTTTTTTTATAGCAAAATCTGCAATAAGCAGGACAATCAAAGTGGGGGGTTATTAACACTCTATCGCGATATAATCTTTCCAAACCATATATTTTAGAGGCTTTTTTACCTTCTTCAAAAGGAGTAGCTGTTCCGTAAGAAATTATTTCTTTAGGATGTGGCAAGTACTGTAGTCTAATCGCTTCTGATTCTCTTGCTAATTTTTCAATATGTGGAGTAAGTTTTACAGGATATTTGTCCTTTACTTGATGAATGATTTCTAGATCTTCATGTGTTTTTGCAAAATAATTTTTAAGGTCTGTTTTATTAACAGTATGAGTGTCAAATGATTTCATTTTACGATAATTTAATCTTAATTAATAATTAAATACAATACGTTATTTTTTTTTAAAACTAAAAAAGTACTTTGTTTGAAAACAAAAAAAAGAGGGTGTCTAAAAAGAGAAAAATTTTATTAGTTCACTTTCAAATTATTCGCTATCACTCATGAGATCGCTTTGTTATTGGCAATTGCTCATGAGTTTGCAAGCAAGGTTCGCTAAGTTGAAAGAAGAGAATGCTCCTGCCTGCCGCCAGACAGGGATAACGCAGTAAAAGCTGATTTACACTTATTTTATTTTTGAACGGCTTTAGCCCGCAACAAAGTTAAAATAAGTCATAACCTACCTACCGGCAGGCAGGTCTACGTTATACCCGCCTACCGAAAGGCAGGTTCGTTTCATTTAAAATTTAACAACGATGCTTTTTGGACACCCTCAATCTGTTTTTACTATTTCGAGTTTAACCAGGTTTTAGCTTTTGTTTCATCATCAAAATACTGAATTTCTATACCTTGTGTAATTTGACTGTTTGAATTTGCTGATTCCATACTCATTTTACCAAACACATCTTTTGGTATTACAAAAGCAAAAGTTTTTAATCCTGTAATTTTAGCTTTTGGAAACCAAACATTATTTAGCCATTGTTGAACATCTTGTGTCAAGACCTTCATGTCTGAAATATTGTTTAACTGTTTTGAGCTATAATTCTTTTTTCGAATTTCGTGTAGTTCGTTGGCTATCTCCTTAAATTTATCAGAAGTTACAAAACCTCTGAATAAACCTATAGCTGCTTTAGTGTCACTGTCGTAATATGCTCCCGATTCTTTCATTATAGTTTAATTATTAAATTTAACGGGACTAAAAGTAGCATAATTATATTATATTTAGTAACGATATTACTGTTTTTAATGTTGCTATACATCAGTTTATTAATTGATATATATCAATTAATAGAACTTAACTATCACTACAGCAAGCATTTATGGTTGATTACTTTGCTAAATTTGAGAAGTTTTTATTTGTGCTATTGGGAACAATATTATATCTAATAATTGTGTTAATATGTTCATATTAGGTTTAGTAGCTTTCTAATTTGATATTAGAAATATAATATTTATTGAAGTTTAAAAGCAAGAATAAAAAAGCCAGCTTAATAAAATATATTTATTTAAGCTGGCTAAAATATTTTTAATTGTTATAATATTTAACTTAACATTTTATCGTTAATTTTTGTCTTTACTATTTCGCTTAACGAATCATAGGTATATGTTTTGGGTTCGATAGGTGGTAAAAATTTAACATTTATTTTACTAAATATTTTTGGAAATTTTTTCCCAGAAGGTAATGCATCATAAGCTCCATCAATAACAACAGGCACTACAGGCACGTTTAGTTCTTTGCTAAGTATGGCAAAGGTTTTTTTAAACTCCCCTAATTTTCCATCTTTTGTTCTTGTACCTTCAGGAAAAATAATGATTTTTCTACCCATTTTTAGTACTTCGGCCAGTTTCTGAATAGATTCTTTCAAATCATTGTTAAGATCCATAACGATCACATTATTTTTTCGGGCCAAAAAGTTAGCTAATTTTGTTTTAATGTGTTTCTTTTTAGCATAAAAATAGGTTTGGCGCATGATATTGTTTCTAATTAAAGAAGCTACAAACATACCATCGAAATAACTTTGATGATTTGGTGCGATAATACAAGCACCCTCAGGAATGTTTTCCATTCCTTGGCCATTAAATCTGAAATATAGCTTGAAAAACCATTTTGAACTGTGTTTAAAAACCCTCTGGGTAAACCATACTTTGGGTAATTTTAAATTTGTTTTTTCTTTTAAAATTGCCGACCAATCAATGTTTTCTACTTTATAGCGTAGTTTGTTATCTTTTACAAATTCAACTAATTTTCTTATTGAAGGGAATTTAAGTAGTTGATTTTCTTCAATTTTAACACCAAAAGTTTTATCTAAAAAATCAATCAAACTTAGTTTGCCCAAAGAATCAAGAGCGATGTCAAATTCCAGGTGATCATCTGGATCAATATTTGAGCTTGTTTCATTTTCAATAAATGTTTTAATGGTTTTGTATTCCTCAAATTCAGGGTCTTTATTTTTTTTCTTTTCTCCTTGAGGTTTATCAATCATTTCAGCTAATTTAAAACGTTGAATTTTTCCTAAACGAGTTCTTGGAATATCTGTTTTAAAAAGGGTGAATTGCATTATTTTTTTTGAGGAACTTGCTTGTTCATTGTAATTAGTAAGAACTTCATTTCTGAAATATACTTCCAGATTTTTTATATCATCAGCTGCAAGTTCATTATAATCAGGTACAATAGTTGCATGGAGTTGATTTTTATACATTATAACAGCGGCTTCGCTAATGTATTTTGACATACGTTCTAATTTGTCTTCAACTTCAACGGGGTTTATATTTTTGCCATTTGATAATACAATAATTTCTTTTTTTCTACCTGTGACAAATAAAAATCCCTGCTTATCAAAGTATCCTAAATCTCCAGTATACAACCAGCCATCCTTAATAACAGCAGCAGTTTCTTTAGGTCTGTTATAATAGCCTTTCATGATGTGTGATCCTTTGGCAACAATTTCACCATCTCTAATTTCAACTTGTAAATCAACCACTTTTTGACCAGGAGAACCGGGTTTTATTCTACCTGGACTTGTAAATGTTATCATTGGAGAAGCTTCAGTCATGCCAAATCCTTCAAGAATATCAAATCCTAAAGAATAGAAAAAATCACCCACAACTTTTGGTAAGGCAGCACCTCCAGCTACCATAGTTTGCATATGGCCACCTAATCCTTCATGAACTTTACCAAATATTTTTTTTGCTAAACTTCTGGCTTTGAGAGTTGATACTATTTTAAATAGAATTCTACCTACAATGCTTGTATCAATTTTAGCTTTTATTCCTTTATACATTATTTCGTATAATCTTGGAACACCAATCATTATTGCGACTTGATTATTTTTCAATGTTTCCATAAGATCGGAATTTAGCATTGAAGGTACCATTACCATTGTGGCATTTATTGAGAGAGGAGCCATCATAGTCCCTACTAAAGGAAATATGTGGTGCAATGGTAGAAATATTAACACTTGCCGTTCAGGTGTATAAATTTCCGAGTCAATAATTACGCACTTAATATTTGCTAATAAATTAATGTATGAAAGCATTACACCCTTAGGACTTCCTGTGGTTCCTGATGTATAAATAATTACTGCAGTTTTTTCCTTATCAGAAGGGCCTTTCCATAAAGTAGTATCATTTTTTTCGTTTAATTCTAGCGTATCAAAAATGCCTCTTTCAGGTTTATGCGATATTAGATCAATGGCTTTTTCAAGATCAGCTGTTTTATTTTTGCTAGTAAAAATAAATTCAGGTTTACAATCATTAATAATAAATGAAACTTCACTTATTGAAGACATAAAATCAATAGGTACAACTATGCAATCGTGCATTAATGCAGCATAAAATACAAATATCCATTCTGGTCTATTTTCACTGAATATGGCTACTTTTTCATAAGACTTGTTTTCAAAAAACTTTGTGTACTTATTAATATTTATAGCTAATTCCAGATATGTAAATTGTTTTTTATTAGTTATTAAAGCAATCTTATCTAAATTTGAATAATCAATCATATTTATATTTTTTTTAGCAATGCAAAGATAACTTTTTTTCAGTATTATAAATTTAGTACTTGAATCATGAATATTACATTTCACTTACTGTAATAACTGAATAATTATTAAATTGTTTATTGTTTAAATATATTAATGAGATTGAGCTTAAAAAAATTATTATCTTGTTTTAAAATATTTTTAAAATAGAATTTATTATGAATAATAAACCAACAAAAACTTATGTAATACCATTAATAATTATTGCTGTAATGTTCTTTGTTATTGGCTTTGGTGTTGGAATAAGTGGCTTTTTGACCCCAGCTTTAAGAGACGCATTTAATTTATCAACAGGTCAGTCTTATTTAGTAACTGCTGCAATTTTTTCTGCTTTTGTCGTTTTTGGAGCCCCTGCCGGTTGGTTGATAAAAAAAATTGGATATAGAAAATCAATGACGATTGCATTTTTTATTATGGCATTGGGAATGTTTTTGTTTGTTCCTTCTGCAAATGCGGTTAGTTTTCCATTGTTTTTAGTAGCACTTTTTGTTGGTGGTATTGGAAATACACTTTTGCAAGCATCGGTAAACCCCTATGTTACTATAGTTGGGCCAGAAGAAAGTGCCGCTGTTCGAATGAGCTTAATGGGAATTATGAATAAAACTGCCTGGTGGATTGCTCCCTTATTTCTGGGTATGTTTATTGATTTACAAAATGTTCAATTAAACGATATTATTTTTCCTTTTTACATTGTAACTGGTATTTTGGTTTTTTTAGGAATATTTACATTTTTCACAAGGCTTCCTGAAGTAAAGGCTGTGGGAGAGGATGGAAGTATTGATGAGTTGCAATCAAATTATGCAAAAGACAAAAAAAGTATTTTCGAGTTTCCTCATTTATTGCTAGGTGTATTGGCAATTTTTATATACGTGGGAATTGAGACTTTACCAATGGCTTCAATTATTGATTTTGCAAAAGCTAGTTTTGGCGATGTTCCTAATTTAGAAGCCTATTCAAAGTATGTAACCATTGGTTTAGTTTTAGGATATGTATTTGGTGTTATTGCTATTCCAAAATTCATTTCTCAAACAAAAGCTTTAATAGCCTTTTCTTTATTAGGAATTGCATCTTCACTCTTATTAGTTTTTCTGCCATCACGTTTTGCATTTTTTACTTTGTTATTGATTAGTTTTTCAAATTCATTAATGTGGCCTGCTATTTGGCCTCTTGCAATAAAAGATTTAGGAAAGTTTACAAAAACAGGATCATCATTATTAGTTATGGGAATTGTGGGCGGTGCCGTTTTGCCGTTGATTTTTGGTTTTTTAGTGGATGCCATTAAAGGCTCAAATGAAGTTGCCTCTGTAGCAAACTATCAATCGGCATATTTAATTTTATTGCCCTGCTATTTTTTCATTTTATATTTTGCAAAGTATGGTCATAAAATTAGGAAGTAAATCGTACTTAACATAATAGACACTCTTAGCTTTGAAAATTCTTTCTGTACACTGAACTTTTGTAAGTACATAATAATAATTTTGTGCTAATAATCGATAATTTGCCGTGTAAGTACTTGATTTTAAAAATATGAGTTAAAATTTTTCTTACATGGTTTATTAGGGCATCTGGAACAGAAATGTTATAATTTTTAAATCCCACACTCGTGGGTTTTATTAACTTCGTTGAGCTCCTTGCAGTTTGCTGCGAATCACAATATTTTGTATAAAATTGACAAATCGACTGCTTGCTCAAGTTTGTTCAATTAGATTATCAAAAAACAGTAATTATTATTCTTTACCACAACACTTTTTATATTTTAATTTACTGCCACACGGACAGGGATCGTTTCTATTTATTTCATGAGAAGTTTTTAACAGATTTTTATCGGCCATTTTCTGCTTAAAAATTAATTCAAGGTTTTTATAAATTTCTGGATGATTTATTTTTAAAAGTTTTGGACGCTCAAAAAAATACTCACTAATTACGGCAAAAAACTCAGCTTTGTTAGTTGCACCATAAGGATTAATGTCTGAGCTATTATTGTAGATATCATCAATTTTTTTGTGAATTAATTCAATCCATGGAATTGTATATTGTTTTTCTAAAAGTAGACTTGGAATACCGTCAATAGTTCCATCTGTTTTATCAATAAGGTGAACAAATTCATGAATTGCAGTATTTTTTTTATCCGTTTCATTCTTAAATCCATGATGGAGTGCCTGTTTTGAAAGAATCATTTTACCTTCCATATAACCTGTTCCAACCATTCCAAGAATATTCCGATCACTTCCATTAGTTTCAAATTTTTCATTGAAAGATGTTGGATATAGTAAAACCTCGCTAATATTTGAATATTTCCAATCGGGAAAATTAAAAATTGGAATTATAGCACTACTGGCAATTAATACTTTATCCAGGTCAGAAACTGAGGTTTCAACTCCAGTAATGATGCAGTTTTCTGTAAATTCATGAATCTTAAATTCAAAAAGTTTCTTTTTTTTAGCTGAAAGGCTAATATAAAAATTAACTTCTTTTATTAATATTCGACGCCATTTATCCGGAAAATTTGATGTTGGGTTTTTCCATTTTGTTTTTTTATTTCGTCGTAACAAGAATAAAAAAATTCCAAATAGAGTGATCAAAACAAAAACGCCTTCATTGTTCATAATATACAAATTGAAGGCGTAAAAGTATTATTTATTCTAAAAAATAAAAGTTAAAATTAAAGATTTTCTACAATCCAATCAGGCCGGTAAGTGTTTTTATGATCTCCAAATGTTCTTTTTAATTGCTTATCAAATACTTCGTAGGTGCATTTTTCTCCATAAATTTCACTAAAAAAAACTTTTATTTCATTATTTTCAGAATCAACTTGAATTAGTTGAGCTAAATTTTTATGCTTTCTTGATGACAAACTTCCATGGCAAATAGGGCAGGTGAATTTAACTTTATTACCTTCAACAATTGTGAAATCTTCGCTAAAGGCAGAGTTGTAATCGCCTAGTTCTCCGCTTAATAGAACCAATCCCTTGAGTCCTGTTTCCGTTTTTCCGGTTAGCAATATTTGATTACCAACATTTACACTATTCCTACACTTTGGACAAATATATTTAGCATTCATAATTCATTATTTTTTAGTTTAATCAAGGCGTGTAAAAAATACAAAATCTCTTGATTAAAACCAATACCCTTGTTCATCAAAAAAACAAATATATTTATTTTAGCATATTTTCAAATTAACAAGATCCAATCAGAATCAATGTATTTGCCAAGATCATCTCCAAATGATTTTTTAACAACCTTATCTTCTATTACATAGGTGCACTTTTCTCCATAAATTTGCGAAAAAACAAGTAACGATTCTTTTTTGCTTTGGTCAATTATATTAAAAGAAGCCAAACAATCATTTTTAAGGTTACTTAAATTAGCGTGACAAACGGGGCATAAAAATTTTACTTTGTCTCCTTCAATAATTGTAAAATCAGAACTAAACTTTGTGCTATAGTCACCAAATTTAGTTTGTAACATAATAATGCCTTTTTGGTCAAACTCATTTTTTGCTATAAGAACAATATTATTTTCAATATTAATATTGTTTCTGCATTTTGGACATATATATCTATTTTTCATGGCAATAAATTATTAAATTAATACTTTATGTCTGTCATTATAAGTTACAAAAAAACGAGCACATTTCAATTAATGAGTTTATTAAAAATAATTGACACTATATTTGCTACGATTGTATTATTTGTCTGCCAAATGGCATTAGTGCTAAAGAAGCCATTTTAAAATGTTGCTTTCCGAATGGAATTCCAATTATTGTAATACAAAGAATAACTCCAAACAAAACATGTGTTAAACAAATCCAAATGCCACCAATTAAAAACCAAAAAATATTCATAATAGTTGATATGCAGCCGGGGTTTCCGGGTTTAACCCTAATTTCAGTTCCAAATGGCCAAATGCATAACATACCAAGTTTTATAGTTTGAATTCCAAAAGGGATGCCTATAATTGAAATGAACAATGGAATACTAGCTGCAAAATATTCAATGGCAGTAACGAGTCCTCCAAATAATAACCATATTAAATTTCCTAGAGTTTTCATATTTATTTATTTATTCTAATTAATTGTTATCGACAATAAATGTAAAATTAAATTCTGGAGTAAGCTGATAACAATGTTTTTTTTGATATTATTTATGTTGAACAAAATATTTGTGCAACTATTTAATGATACTTAGTCTTATTGGTAATTATAAGTATTAAAAATATATAGGAATACTAAGGTTTATGTGTATTATTATACAAAAAATAATAAATTTGAAATATGATAAAAAAGATTTTACTCATTGCAATTGCATTTCTGTTATTTACAGATATTGGTGCCCAACAGATAAAACAAACTTTTAAAGGAAAAACTCATATGGTAAGTGAGGATGAGCTTTTAAAACTTAATACCGTTGGTAAAGATTTTATCGAAACAGATCCTCCTGTTGGTGATATTAGGAATATTGCTGAATTTGAGAGGACTGAAGGTATCATAGTTACCTATCATAATGCCGACAATAGTGATTATTTTGGAATACCGGTAGATTTAATTGCTGAGATCTCAGAGAATGCACTCGTTTACACATTAGTTCTTAACAATATGTATAAAGATCAGGTTATTGATATTTTTGAGTCAAATAACGTACTGATGGCAAATGTTGTTTTCGTTATAAGCGATACTGATTCATATTGGTCACGCGATTACTCACCTTGGTTTATTGCGAATGATAATACGGTTTCTATAGTTAATTTTCCATACAATAGACCTCGACCAAATGATAATGACATACCTCTTACATTTGGCTATCAATTCGGATTGGATGTTTATGGAATGAATTTAATTTCGACAGGAGGTAATTATATGACTGATGGGATGGGAGTGGCAGCTTCGTGTGATTTGGTTTATAAAGAAAAT
>JAEINW010000085.1 GCA_016342715.1 Salinivirgaceae bacterium
AATCTATGCGCCTTGCAGTAAATCTTGCTTCAGCTTAAATATAGCAGAAAAATATCCTCCTGAGTAAATACAAATTTCTAAAATCGGAATATTCTAAAACTTTGGCCAGTTTACGACCACCCCAGTATTCATTACCATTTTTATCGTATTCTTTAATCTGTTCAAAAATAGTTTGATTACTATTATTTAATTTGTCGTCCATAGTATTGTCGCTTTTAATCCATTAATTCTTTAAGATATACATCCATTTGAACTTGAACTTCTTTTAATTCACCTTCCAAATTTTCAATATCTTTTTGAACGGCAGCAATATTCACTTCGGCTTCTTCCTCAAAAGTGTCCACATAGCGTGGTATGTTCAGGTTAAAATCATTTTCCTGTATTTCTTCAAAAGTGGCTATGTAGCTGAATTTATCTTCTACTACACCCGCTTGCAATTCTCCCTTATTGAATTTTCGGTAAGTATCAACAATGTGATTTATGTGATTTTCATTTAGCTTGTTTTGATTTTTAGCAGAGTCGTAGCTTTTACTTGCATCAACAAATAACACAGAGGTATTTTCAGCCTTTCCACGGTTGAAAATCAGAATAGCTGCAGGTATGCCTGTTCCAAAAAAGAGGTTAGCAGGCAAACCAATCACAGCTTCAAGTATATTTTCTTCAATGGTTTTCTGGCGTATTTTTCCTTCGCTTGCACCACGGAACAAAACCCCATGAGGTACAACTACTCCAACTTTTCCTGTGCCTTCGTAGGTGGTTTCAATCATGTGAGTAATAAAAGCCCAGTCGCCTTTACTTTTTGGTGGCACACCACGCCAAAAGCGATTGTATTGGTCTGTTTCTGGGTCGTACGAAATGGTAGTTTTATCACCTTCTTTATCTTCAACCTTGCCCCATTTGTCCAACGAAAATGGTGGATTGGCTACAACCGTATCGAACTTCATTAAGGCATCGCCTTCTTTTAGTTTCGGATTGCGAATGGTATCACCCCAGCGAATGGTGGCATCATCAAATCCATGCAAGAACATATTCATTACAGCTAAAGCCCATGTGCTACCATTTGCTTCTTGTCCGTATAAAGAAAAGTTGTCCGAATCTACTTCTTCACCAGCTTTAATCAATAAGGAAGCCGAGCCACAAGTCGGGTCGCAAATTCGTGAACCTGGTTTTGATTTGGTCAGTTTTGCAATTAAGGTTGAGACTTCTTTTGGCGTAAAAAATTCACCCGCTTTTTTCCCTGCATCACTGGCAAAACGCTCTATCAAAAACATATACGCACCACCAATAATATCATTGCCATCCAAATGCGATGGGCGTAAGTCCAGTTTATCTTGATTAAAGTCAAGTAATAGGTTTTTTAATCGTGTATTTTTATCCTTGGGTTCGCCAAGCTTGCTGTTGTTAAAGTCAATGTTTTGGAAAATTCCTGCACCATCTTCGCTGTACAACTTTTCACGATTGGCTTCTTCTAAATCTGTCAACGCAATATTTATTAACTCACCAATATTGGCTTCGTTGCGGCTATCGTACAGAAACTTAAAATGGCTGTGTTCAGGAACGACAAAGCGTTCGTGTTGCATGGCTCTTTTTGCTCTTTCGTGTTCCTGGTTGTATTTTTCTAAATAGGCTTTGTATTTATCATCGTGTACATCGCTTAAATACTTAATAAAAAGCATGGTAAGTACATAATCCTTATACACGCTTGGGTCAATACTTCCACGAAAGGTGTCGCAAGCTTTCCAAACTGCATTGTTAATGTCGTCTTGTGTTATTTTTATAGCCATTATATTTATTTAATTGCGTTGATTAATAGATGTTGAATTTCTTTCTCCTTAAGGTTTTCAATTTGTTGTTTTAGGTTCTTCTCTTTGTTGCGGAGTTTGAATAGTTGTAAAATCAATTCTTGCTTTTGAATATTCGGTATTGGAATTTCCAATTCAGACAAAACAGCTTTTGAGATTGATGCAATTGAAGAACCTCTTGCTTGTCCTTTTAATAATGTTTGTGTATTTGGATGGTTAAGAAACCATGTCAGATAGCCAGGTAATACATTTGCGTCGTGTAATCTGATTACAAAAAAGGAAGTGGAAGCTACCGCAGGTATTTCTTCGTTCTCATACCAAGCTGCAAAATTCCTTGTACCTTTGGCAGCAAATAAAACATCTCCTTTTTTCAGAAGATGTTTATGGATTTTACTGTCTGCATCTAAGTCAGGATACAAAGTTTCTGCAAGCTCACCATTTTCATCAAAGTGCTTGGCTTGTAAATAGACAATTTCACCTTTCTGAATAGGTTTTGCAAAAACGCCTGTTTGTATGCTTGTAATATTTTTTAATTTTGTTTTCAAAATTTATTTTTAAGTATTCGCTCTACAAAAGTAAATGTTTTTTTCGAAAACACAAAATAAATTATATTTTATTTTAAGTACGGGCTCTACAAAATGTAGTTTTCTGTTTAAAATATTGGATAATCCCCTGAAATTGGAAGCTAAAGACAGCGATGAAACCCCATCCGAAGGCGATGCTTCAAAAGTTACTGGAAGAGTGTTTTGTAAAGAATGCATTTCATGTCTTACTCACAGTGACTGATGAAGAAGCTGCAAAGCGCATTGCTTTATCGAAAAGAACTGATGAAGATTTTTCAAGCTCGGCAATTTCGAAACGCAATCAGCAAATGAAGGAACGATTTATAAAGAATTATCGAGTAGATTTTACAAATGAATCAAATTATGATTTCATTGTTAATACAAGTATTCTATCTCCAGAAGAAGTTATTTTGAAAATTCTTAATGAAACAAAGTAATAGAATAGTAGGAAATTTTTTATTCAAAAAAAACTCCCGACTACATAAATCAACCGGGAGCTTTTTTTGTGCCCAGAACAAGACTCGAACTTGCACGCCCTTGCGAGCACCAGCCCCTCAAGCTGGCTTGTCTACCAATTTCAACATCTGGGCTAAATTGAAATGCAAAACTAACTATTTTTTGCTTTCAAAAAACAACTTAGAGAAATAATAAACAAGAAAAATAAACTTCTTGTAATTGTAATATAGCAAAATTGTACATTTACATTACAAATTTTGAAAATTATGAGAGCAACTCGCATAACAAACAGTCTATTAATTGCCATGGCGGTAGTGGTAATTTTTATTTATGGCAAAAACCTAATTATTCCCTTTGTAATTGCATTATTCTTTTGGTTTTTAATAAAAGAAATAAGAGACTTAGTTAATAAAGTTCCTTTTATAAAAAATAAAATTCCAAATATGGTACTCAACTTATTTGGCACCCTTTTAATATTTGCCATATTAGGTGGAGTTGTGCAAATATTAGCTGTTAACATAAAGCAGCTTTCCAGTTCCTTACCTGAATATCAAAAAAACATGCAAGATATTGCTGCCTATTTTAATACCACCTTTAACATTGATTTAGTAGCAAGAGCAAAAGAATTTTTAGGCGATTATGAATATACAAGTTTTTTAAAAGGCCTTTTTAATTCGTTAACCGATTTATTTGGAAAAGCGTTTTTAATAATTATTTACACATTATTTTTATTACTTGAAGAGCCCTTTTTTTCTTCAAAAATTCATGCAATTTATTCCAAGCAGGAAAATTTTGAAGAGGTTGATGTTATCCTTAAACAAATTGACAAATCCATAGGGCGTTACATCTCAATTAAAACTTTAGTTAGTCTATCAACAGGTATATTAAGTTACATTGCTTTGCTTTTCATTGGAATTGATGCTCCACTTTTCTGGGCATTTTTAATTTTCTTAATGAACTATATTCCAACCATCGGATCATTAATTGCAACCATATTTCCTGCAGTATTTGCCATGTTACAATTTGGAGAGGTAATGCCGGGTGTTTGGACTCTTATAATTGTTGGTGCGATTCAACTCATAATGGGAAACTATATCGATCCAAAACTTACGGGTGACTCACTTAATGTAAGCCCTTTGGTTGTAATACTTGGACTAGCATTTTGGGGTGCAACTTGGGGTATTATTGGAATGATTTTAAGTGTACCCATCTCAGTAATGATAATCACTATTTTTTCAAAAATACCAGCTACTCGATCTATTGCTATTATTTTATCGAAAAGAGGGAATGTGTAAAAAATCAAATAATTTTTGATAAATAAAAACCATTTACTTTCTTTGTGTCAGCAAAAACAGAAAAATGATTAATAATTTTAACAATATTTGGTGGTGGCACAACAATTCGCAACAAAAGAAGTGAGTTAGATGGCCTGTACCTACAATAATTTTAAGCCTGTCGATATCACGACAGGCTTTTTTTTACATTAAAAACTAAACTGATGACAACAAATTTAAATAATACAGCAAAATGGTGGCGATGGCAAAACACTTGTTTCATGTGGTGAAATCGGATACTATTTGCATTGCTAAAATTTTAGCAAGAAGCGACTCCCGAATTCATCTGGAGTCGCTTTTTTTTATCAATTACTAGAAAATTAAAACATAAAATACTTAAAAATGAATCAAACAACATTTAAAACAAACACAAAAGAACTACTTGCCGATGTACTTACACCAGTGGCAATTTATCTTAAAATTCGCGATATTTTCCCCAACTCTATCCTTCTGGAAGGTGCTGATTTTAAAGCAGGTGAAAACCAATACTCCTTCATTTGCATGCATCCCGTGGCTGGAATAAAAGTACAAGATAATATGGTAAATATGAATTATCCAAATGGAGATTCAAAAGAAATAATAGTTGATGATAAAAAGGAGCTAATTAATTTATTGAGCTCTTTTGCAAAAGAATTTAAAACAGAAAATGAAGACAAAGCAGTTCCAGTTTCAGGCTTATTTGGTTATTCAACCTACGAAGCAGTTACTTATTTTGAAGATATCAAACTCCAAAATACACCAACTGAAACTCAAATTCCTGAGTTATTTTTTCAATTCTATAAATACATAATTGCCATTAACCATACCAGTAATCGAATCACAATTATTGAACACATTTTCGGAACAGAGGAATCAAAACTAAGCTTTATTCACGAACAATTAATAAACAGAACCTTTGCCATTTATCCCTTTTCAAAAGAAGGAAACGAATCATCGAACATTACAAATGAACAATACATGGAAATGGTTTCGAAAGGAAAAGAACACTGCATGCGGGGTGATGTTTTTCAAATAGTGCTTTCACGCAGTTTTAACCAAAAATACAAAGGCGATGACTTTAATGTTTACCGAACGTTACGCTCCATAAATCCATCGCCCTATTTATTTTACTTCGATTTTGGCAATTTTAAATTGTTTGGCTCATCGCCCGAAGCTCAAATTAAAACTCACGATGGCACCGCTTTTATCAATCCAATTGCTGGTACTTTTAAAAGAACTGGAAACGACAAAGAGGACAAAATTTTAGCAGAAAAATTGGCAACCGACCCAAAAGAAAATAGTGAACATATCATGTTGGTCGACTTAGCAAGAAACGATTTAAGCAGAAATGCCGATCAAGTGAAATTGAACTTTTTTAGAGAAATCCATTATTACTCGCATGTTCTGCACATGGTTTCTGAGGTTCAAGGGAAAATTAGAAAAGGTACCGATCCCGTACGAATTTATGCCGATACTTTTCCTGCAGGAACATTAACCGGAGCACCAAAAATTAAAGCCATGGAATTGATAAATAAATACGAAAACCAGGGTCGTGGATATTATGGCGGTTGTATCGGAAACATTGGCTTAGACGGGAAAATAAATCTGGCAATAACCATTCGTTCCTTTTTAAGTAAAAACAACACCTTACATTATCAGGCAGGTGCAGGAGTTGTCGCCGACTCATCGGAAGAAAGTGAGTTAAATGAAGTAAATAACAAATTGGCCGCACTAAAAATGGCAATTGAAGAAGCTGAAAAAATATAGACAAGAGACTTATAATCAAGACAAAAGATATTTCTCTTGATACTTTTTACTTTTTACTTGATACTATCTACTTAATACTATTTACTTAATACTTGATACTATCTACTTGATACTTGATACTATCTACTTGATACTTATTACTTAATATAAAATTAAACGAATGAAAATACTTGTTATAGATAACTACGATAGCTTCACTTACAATCTGGTTCAGTACATTAAAAATGTGACCGGTGAATTGCCCGATGTATATAGAAACGATAAAATAAGTCCTGAAGAAGCGGCCAAATATGATAAAATATTATTGTCGCCTGGCCCAGGAATACCCGATGAAGCTGGCAATTTAAAAGCTATTATTGAAACCTGTGCTCCCACTTGCAGCATATTTGGAGTTTGCTTAGGAATGCAAGCCATAGGAGAAGTTTTTGGTGCAAAACTTTTAAACCTGAGTAAGGTGTATCATGGAGTATCAACACCCATCCATCAAACTGAAACATCAGATAGTATATTCCAAGGAATTCCAAAAACATTTGATGCGGCAAGGTACCATTCATGGGTGGTTTCAAATGAAAATTTTCCAAGCAATTTGGAAATAACTGCACTAGATGCTGATGAAAAAATTATGGCTCTCTCTCATAAAAAATATGATGTTAAAGGAGTACAATTTCATCCGGAATCCATATTAACCGAATACGGTGGAATGATTATTAAAAACTGGATTAATTCGTAATGTTAAATAATAAGCAATGAAGACTGAGTACTGCATAATGTGTACATTTTATTTACAAATAGTACTCAGTAGGCAGTAGGCAGAAAGTAGTAAAATAAGGACACTGAGAACTGGATACTGGATACTGAAGACTGAATACTCTTTTACAATAAAAACAAAAGTCAACAGTCCACAGTTCTCAGTTCTCAGTACACAAAAAAACAAACTTAAACTCAAAGAAAAATGACTGAAATGCGAAATATAATAAATCATCTTACGGCTCACAAAACCTTATCGAGCCAAGAGGCAAAAGAAATACTATCGGATATTGCTCAAGGTAAATACTCAGAAGTTGAAATGGCTTCTTTTTTAACGGTTTTTTTGATGCGTAACATTACCGTTGAAGAATTGTCTGGTTTTAGAGATGCCCTTTTAGAACATTGTCTTCGGGTTGATTTAGGAACCGAACCCTTAATCGATTTATGTGGCACCGGTGGCGATAACAAAGACACATTTAACATATCTACATTGGCCTCGTTTGTAACAGCTGGTGCTGGAGCTAAAGTTGCAAAACATGGAAATTACAGTGTTTCTTCATCCTGCGGCTCTTCTAATATATTGGAATATTTTGGCTACCAATTTACAACTGATCAAGAGAAACTACGAGCTCAAATAAAAGAAGCCAATATTTGTTTTTTACATGCTCCACTTTTTAATCCTGCAATGAAAAATGTGGCTCCTGTTCGCCGGGGATTAAGAGTAAAAACATTCTTTAATATGCTTGGACCCATGGTAAATCCAGCCTTTCCACAAAAACAATTGGTGGGAGTTTTTAGTCTCGATTTGGCTCGTTTATATGGATACATCTACCAAAACAGCAGCAAAGATTTTGTTATCCTTCATAGCTTGGACGGCTACGATGAAATCTCGTTAACAGGCTCGTTTAAAACCATTAGCAACAAAGCTGAACAATTATTTCAACCTGAAGATTTGGGGCTTTCTAAATTAAAAGAGTCGGATATATATGGCAGTGACTCTGTTGAAGGATCTGCTCATATTTTCAAAAACATTCTAACTGGTAAAGGAACCGAAGCTCAAAACAATGTGGTAGCTACCAATGCAGCTTTCGCCTTACAATGCTATTACGACATCGATTTTAAAGAGGCTTTAAAAATGGCCATGGAATCAATAAATAATGGAAAAGCAAACCAATCTTTTGAAACCATGATTGAACTATCTAAAAATTAAAAGCCCTACGAGGGTTAGAAAAACAAACTATAATTATTTGAATCACACCAAACCCTCGTAGGGCTAGTAATTAGCAATTATTTAATATTAGTAATACTAAGTCTGAAAACACAAAAAAAACTTTTTGAAAGCAATTGCTTAGCAACTGAAAATAATTAACAAAGATAAAAAATACAATGAGCACCATTTTAGATACCATACTTGCAAAAAAGAAAAGAGAACTTGTTGAAATAAAAAAGCTGGTTCCGATTGAAACTCTCCAGCGAATTCAAAGAAAAAGAAAACATTTCTCGTTAAAAGATTCCCTTTTAAAGGGAAACTCATCTGGAATTATTGCCGAGTTTAAACGCAAATCGCCATCTAAAGATTGGATTAATAAAGATGCTAAAACAACGGAAATTGTGCCTTTGTATGAAAAATATGGAGCTGCTGGTTCGAGCATTTTAACCGACACTCCCTTTTTTGGCGGATCTATTACTGACCTTATTAAAGCTGGAGAACTCGTAAATATTCCCATTCTTCGAAAAGACTTTATTATCGATGAATACCAAATTATTGAAGCCGCTAAGTTTGGAGCCGATGCCATTTTATTAATTGCTGCTTGCTTAAGTTGCGAAAAAGTAAAGGCCTTAGCTAAAACAGCAAAAGAAAATCATCTTGAGGTTCTTTTAGAGATTCATAATGAGCAAGAATTAGCACATATCTGTGATGACGTTACACTGGTTGGAGTAAATAATAGAAACCTGAAAACTTTTAAAACATCTCTTGAAACTTCCATTGAACTTAGTAACAAAATCCCCGATCAGTTTATTAAAATTTCTGAAAGCGGAATTTCTTCTGCAGAAGATATTAAACTATTGCAAACTTATGGTTTTAAAGGTTTTTTGGTGGGTGAATCGTTTATGAAAACTTCGGATCCCGGAAAAGCTTGTATGGATTTTATTCATAACCTCAAAACCTACTCCCATGAAAATTAAGATTTGCGGTATGCGCGATGCGAATAATATTAAGGTAATTGATGCCTTAAATCCCGATTACTTAGGATTTATATTTTATGAAAAATCACCACGATTTGTTTCTGAAGAAATAGAATTGCCTGAAACCAACGCTGAAAAAGTTGGGGTATTCGTAAACCAACCGATGTCATTTATCATTCACATGGTTCAAAAATATAATCTTTTAAACATTCAATTGCATGGCGATGAGTCGGTAGAAACCTGCAATTTATTATCTGATTTAGGCTATGATGTTATCAAAGCATTTCAAATTGATGATGATACAAAAGTTGAAGAAATAATGACTTATAAAGAAAGTTGTAAATACTTTCTTTTTGACACCAAAACAAAGAATTACGGTGGATCAGGAAAAAAATTTAACTGGGACAAATTAAATGAACTTGATTTTATAGCTGAATATTTTTTAAGTGGTGGAATTGGTTCAAATGATGCTAATGAATTTAAAAATATTAAACTAAAAAACCTTATTGGCATCGATTTAAATTCAAAATTCGAATTAAAACCAGGATTAAAAAATAAATCCTTATTACGTGAATTTTTAGTAAATATAAAAAACCATCAATAAACATAATGTATATGAAGTATTCAGTAAATAAAACAGGATATTACGGAAATTTTGGCGGAGCCTACATTCCCGAGCTACTTTATCCAAATGTCAAAAATTTGGAAGAAAATTATATGAAAATTATAAATAGTGCTTCCTTTCAGAAAGAATTTTTGGCTTTGCTTAAAGATTATGTAGGTCGCCCCTCTCCGCTTTACTATTCAAAGCGATTATCGGATAAGTACCATATAAATCTATACTTAAAACGCGAAGATTTAAACCACACAGGGTCGCACAAAATAAATAATACGATTGGACAGATTCTAATAGCAAAGCATCTTGGCAAAAAGCGAATTATTGCTGAGACTGGCGCTGGTCAACATGGCGTTGCAACTGCCACCGTTTGTGCTCGCGAAGGACTAGACTGCATTATTTTTATGGGCGAAACCGACGTATTACGTCAAAAACCCAATGTTGAAAAAATGCAAATGTTGGGTGCAACTGTAGTTCCAGTTAAATCGGGAAATAAAACTTTAAAAGATGCTACCAATGAAGCCATTCGCGATTGGATCAATCATCCATCGGAAACACATTACATTATTGGTTCCGTAGTAGGTCCTCACCCCTATCCCGATATGGTTACACAATTTCAATCGGTAATTAGCGAAGAAATTAAAAAACAATTAGAGGAACAAACCGGTTCCGAAAATCCGGATACAATAATTGCATGTGTAGGTGGCGGCAGCAACGCCATTGGCGCTTTTTATCACTATCTGGAAGATGAAAATGTAAAACTAATTGCAGTAGAAGCCGATGGCTTAGGATTGGAAACGGGAGAAACTGCTGCAACCATAGCAATTGGAAAACCAGGAATCATACATGGAAGCAAAACCATGCTTATGCAAACCGACGATGGTCAAATTGTAGAACCCTATTCCATTTCTGCCGGATTAGATTACCCAGGAATCGGTCCAATACATGCCCACTTGTTTGAAACTGATCGGGTTGAATTTATTCGCGCCACCGATGATGAAGCACTTAAAGCCGCATTAGAACTAACCCAAATGGAAGGAATCATTCCTGCATTGGAAACAGCTCACGCTTTGGCAGCTTTAAAAAAAATTAAATTTAAAAAGGGTGAAACTGTAGTAATTAATATTTCAGGTAGAGGTGATAAGGATATGGAAACCTATAGAAATTATCTTGCTAAAATAAATGAAAAACCATCGGAAGAAAGATTGTTCATAGGCATGTATTCTGTTCCTACATCGAATATTCATGGGGCTGATACTAATGTAAATGGACTTTTTGTACCTTAATCAGTATTCAGTCGGCAGTATTCAGTCCTCAGTAAAAAAGTATAAAAAGACTGGAGACTGAAGACTGGAGACTTAATAATCAACAACTAGAAAATACTTTATCATTTCATAAATAAGACAAAAAATAACAATAGCAAACCGCAAACGATATGAACCGCATAAATCAACTTTTTAAAGACAAACAAAACTCTATACTTTCCATCTATTTTACGGCTGGACATCCAGAAATGGGAACCACAAAATTAATTATTGAAGAACTGGAAAAGAATGAAGTGGATATGATCGAAATTGGCATTCCATTTTCCGATCCCTTGGCCGATGGGCCAGTAATTCAACAAAGCAGTCAAAAAGCCTTAGAAAATGGCATGACATTAAAAAAGCTTCTCGCTGAAATAAAAGACATCAGACATAAAGTAAAAATTCCACTTTTGCTAATGGGATATTTTAATACCGTATTTCAATATGGCGTGGAAGCTTTTTGCTCTGATATAAAAAGCATTGGCATTGATGGTGTTATTTTACCCGATATGCCCATTAAAGTTTACGAAGCTAAATATCAAAAAATATTTGAGAAATACGGAATTATTCCCGTGTTTTTAATTACACCTGAAACTTCCGAAGAACGAATCAGAAAAATTGACAAACTATCCAAAGGCTTTATTTACATGGTTTCCAGCTCATCTACCACGGGAATTAAAAATAAATTAGATGAAAAAAGTATCGTTTATTTTAAGCGAATAAAAGAAATGAATTTGAAAAATCAGCTAATTGCTGGATTTGGTATTTCAAACAAAGAAACCTTTGATGAAATCTGTAAATATGCCAATGGAGGAATTATTGGAAGTGCCTTTGTTAAAGCCATTGAAACGGGCGAAAATTTACTTTCACAAATTAAACGTTTCATTGCAACCATAAAATATTAAAATATAAGCTATTATTTATTCACCTCAAATTCACAAATAGTAACAATTTCTTGAAGTCAGCACTTACCTAACTTAAAAATATTAAATTGCGATATTTAATTCCAATTGGAAATAAATCATCACAAAAAACAGGAAATATGGTAATTGACATTCATACACACATTAACAACTATCACGAAGACAAAGTAGTATCTCTTAACGATTGCATAAATATGTTATCAGATACTATGGCTGAAAACAGTGTTGATTATTCTATGATTTTAACATCGTATAAAGTTAATGAACATAGGCCAGGCGTTAATAAAGTGGTTGAAGCTATTCGCGACAAAAAAAATCTTGGAGTGGTTGCTGGGATTAGCTATTTGAGCTTTAAAGAAAGAGATTTACGAGAATTGAGTGATTATCTTGAAGCTGGATTAATAAAAGGCTTAAAACTTTATCCAGGTTACGAACCTTTTTATCCTTACGATAACCGCTTAAAAATAATTTATGATTTGGCAGTAGAATATGATGTTCCCATGATGTTTCATTCAGGCGACACCTATACGCCCACCGGAAGAATCCGTTTTTCACAACCCATTCATATTGATGATGTTGCTGTTGATAATCCCGACATGAAAATTGTAATTTGCCACGTTGGGAATCCTTGGATAATAGACTGCATGGAGGTTGTGTATAAAAACAAGAATGTTTATGCCGATTTTTCAGGTCTAGTTTTAGGAGATTTTTCAGATAAATACGAAAAATACATGAAAAACCAACTTGAAGAAATGATCCTTTATGCTGGCGATCCAAATTATTTATTGTATGGATCCGATTGGCCCATAGCAACCATGAAATCATATTTAAAGTTTATGAAACAACTCGATTTACCTGAAGATAAAAAAGAACGCATTCTTTGGAAAAACTCAGCAGAACTTTTTAAAATTGATGTTTCAAAATTTTAAAATACAATTAAACATGAAACGACTTATTAAAACACTATTTCTATCGCTTGTATTATCAGTACAGTTATTTGCTCATTCAGGAAAACCTAAATATCATGTAATTATTGATACCGATGGAGCCATTGATGACATGCGCTCTATTTCTATGTTTTTATCGGATAATGAGGTGCGGGTTTTAGCCATAAGCTGTTCGCAAGGAGTATTAATGCCCAATAGTGTTTATGACAAAGTTTCTTCTTTATTATCAGCCTATCATCACGAAGGGATACCTGTTGGAGTAAGCGATACTATCTCTTTTAAACCACCAGCCTTTGCTGCTTTTGCCCAAAGCATTGATTGGGGAAACCATCTAAAAAATAATCATTTAAAACCCCATCAGAATTCAATTCATCTATTAAACACATGTGTTGAAAATAATAATAACAAGCTAACTCTGATTGCACTGGGGTCGCTTAAAACCTATGCCGATTGGTTGCTTTCTAATCCTGAAATTGTAGATAAAATTGAGCGCATCATATGGTATAATAATCAAATTACTGAAAAAGGATTTAACTATAAAATATCTCCTGAAAGTTTTTCTGCCATAAAAAAAGCAGGCATTCCCATCACCATTGTATCAAATACTTCAAATAATTTAATTGTAAACACAAGCTACCTGAATACGATTCGAAATAGCCAATCAATTTATGCACAACAAATAGCCAATGTTCATGAACAACCAATAGTTACTGAAAAAGTTAAACAAAGACATTTGCAATTGTGGGATGATTTGGTGCCTTTATATTTGGTTGTTCCCATTTTATTTGAAACAAAAACTAACGAAGGAATAGAATACGCTTCGCTTCTTAATACCCTTCCAAATAGTTTTGTTTATGAAACCATTGGAGATGTGCTAGTTTCTGGAACTAAAACCAACAACCGAGTATTCATTAATTTTCCTGTAGATAGCACATTATATCAAGGCAAATATTCAAAAATAATTACCTCAACACTAAAAACATACGGCTCTATTGAATGGAAAGCCATTGTTATGACCAACGAAATTCATGGTCACACAGGTATTTATTCCATAATTGGAGCCAAAATGGGCATCAGAGCTTTGGAGTATTTCAATGTGGGAGTAAACAATTTAAAAGCCCTATCATATGCTGGCAACAAACCGCCATTGAGTTGTTTTAACGATGGCCTGCAAATAAGCACTGGTGCTACTATTGGGCAAGGTTTAATAACCATTTCCGACAGTATTTCAGCCCTTCCATCTGCAATTTTTGAATGCAACCAACAAAAGGTGAAAATTTCTGTAACACCTCAAATTGCTGAACAAATGCAAAATGAAATAAAATATGGTATTCAAAGCTATGGCCTTCTTACCGAAAAATACTGGCTTTATATTGAAGAGCTCGCTATAAAATATTGGTCAACCTTTAACCGAAATGATATATTTATAATTGAAGACATGTAACATTTTTCCATATTCAGCTATATAAAATCCCCACTCAGCAAGTCACTTTTTATTTAGTGCATATTGCAAAGTACTTTTGAATCGTTAATTATTAAAACCATTAAATGATGAAGCGATTCTACTTTCTTCTTTCTTGTGTATTAACGCTTACCACCTTAACAAATGCAAGCAATGCAATAACACAAACGGTTCGAGGAACCGTTATAGATGCGGTTTCTGGGTTTCCACTAATTGGAGCTAATGTCGTTCTATTGAATTCTGATCCGATTTTAGGCACAACCACCGACATAAATGGTTAATTTGAACTACCTACTGTTCCTATTGGCCGAAGAAGCTTTCAAATTACCTATTTAGGTTACAAGCCCAGTGTTTTGAATAATATTCTGATAAATAGTGGCAAGGAATTTACCACAACTATTTAACTTGAAGAAGATGTAACTAAAGTGGAAGAGTTTGTAGTTACAGCAAAACACAACAAAGTGAAGCCCTTAAACGAAAAGGCTCCGGAAAGTGCAAGAACATTTTCGCTAGAATAAACTGAACGTTTTGCTGGTATTTTATCAAAAAAACCAAATTAAAATTGAAACTAATCCAAAAAAACGAACACTAATTATTGGTAAGTGCCAATAAAAGTTATGCCTTTAGATTCTGGTTGGATAGGTAAGCATTTAAAAAGCATATTAAAAAAACAGTACGGATTTAATAACTTTCTCTCTATCTGTCTAGTGATAGCAAATAAATTTTACTCGCAAATATACAAATATTTATTTGCACTCGTGAGTCTAAAGGTTGAATGTTAATCTAGCAATAAATTATCCATGAGAACTAGTTTACTCACGAAGGCCTTAAAAAAAATAAAAACTTTTGTGAGTAAATTAATTTGATCTTAATCCAAATATGAATGAAGTTTCAAACTGAATACTTTCCGTATTTTTTAATATTTTGTTATGCGTTTGACTATATTTCTCAAATGGATTATTATATATATTAACTAATAATATAACACTTACTAAAACTCAATAAGTTTTACATCAGACATTTGTTTAAGATGTCTCTCAATAAAAGATTTGTGAGATGCTCCTATAATAATGAGTATTTTTTTTTCTGGATACTCTGCAACTAATCGCATAATGTTTGCTGTGATTTGAAGATTCCTCATTTCCCAAAGAGAATATCTACTTCTATCTGATTTTGATATGAAGTTTGTTTTAAACCAAATATCCCATTGTCCCTTTTTATCTTCATTCATATATTCATAGGAATTAAGAAATTTATACATTTCATAAAGATCACCCTTCTGGATACAATTAAATTGAATTGAGTCCATTTTTTGATAAAAAGGATTATTTAACAGTCCTGCTATCCTCTCTTGAGATTCTTCGTAATCATTCAAAAATTCAGGAAAATCGTGTAATAATATTGTTTCATCCTGCATATTGTCAATCGGATGTAACCTATTGATGTTTTGTCGTATAGAAAGATTCACACCTATAGTATTTATTTCATTTAAGGATTTATTATAACTATTCATAAGAGCTACAATATTTGTGTCAATTATCACTTTGTTCTGTATAAAATGATAATGTAATAAAGCAGTCCATGGATCATAACTGCACAATGAGGCTTTCACTAAATTAATTCTATCAAATTCGGATAGTATTTCTTTATTTAAAAGACTATCGATTATTAACTGTGCGTTTCTATAATTTATTTTACACCTGCTTTGATAAAACTCTCCTGTTTTTATATCCTCTTCAAAATAAGAAAACAATTCCTTCCATTCAGGATTATCTCGATGTTGTATATCCTTTAATAGCTCTACTGGCATTCGCTCGATACCTATTACATCAAAATTGAATTTACTTAAACTATCTAAAACACGATTTAGCTGCTTACTTTCAATATTTTTGGTTTTATTCAAATGCAAAGTCCCTAAAATGAGAATTTGTGTTTTCTTTATTTGTTGAGCATCTGTTGCAGCTAAATTAATTATTAAAAATACACAAATGGCAATTATTTTATTTAAATTCTTACTCATAATATTTACTAATTTTTAATGATTATCTAAGGTTTTTAATGAATTCTATGGGCTCATCAAACCAAATATTATGTCCGGCATTTTTGATTACTTTACTGTTTTATCCTTTTTGCTATTATTTTATAAAACTGTCTATTTGTTTACTTGTTACATTCGTTTTAGTTTTAGCAGTAAATAATTTTGGGGTTGCTGATCAAACTGACACATAATTTACAAATACGCACAATATGGCTCAACTACCGCATCTTTCAGAAAGTTAATTAAAAATTAAATCTTTGAAGATAGAACGGTTAATGCTAAAAGAGTATTCTGCAAAATATTTATTATTTCATGAAAATAAATATTATTTAGACACCACCTAAATATTTTTTTTAAAGCATATAAAACTAATTATAAAGAGGTAAGCACACCAAATTTTAAACTATCAATTTAAATGCATTATTTTTTTACTTTCTATCCTATTGTTAGAAATTATTGTAACAAGATAAATTCCATCTTCAAGGGAATTTCCCAATTTAGTACTTCTATCGAATGTCAATATATTATTTCCGACAGGTAAATTAGCGTATTTGGCTATGGTTTTTCCCATTGAGTTCGTTATTATCAATTGATTATGCTTACATTCTGTAGTAACTTTAATGTTAATAAAATCTTTAAATGGATTTGGATAACAATTAATAGTTTTATCTAAACTATTAATAATCTCCTCATTTGAATTTGGTATACAATCAAACTCAAAGTCATATGTTTGAGTTTCGCCAAAAGAGAATACCCAATGTATTTTTACGATATTATTAAAATCGTCATTTTCGAATGAAATATCGGCAGTATAGTTATTTGCCTCATAGCTTGCCGTTTCAAGTTCATAGTCGTTATAAATAAATGTTAAAGTACCTGTCAACCAGGTATCGAAATTTTCATAATATCCTTTGATTAATTTACCTGTAACATCATACTCATATAACTCGCTCCCACTAACTCCATCCGATTTTGTAAAATAGCGTTCTACAAGTTTTCTGTCGTAGGTATATTTATAGGTAAACTCAGCCGTTTTACCATCGAGATAATTTCTCAATGACTTTGTTAAAAATCCACCGTCATCATACTCAAAAGTGGTAGTGGTTTGCAAACCATCGCTTCTGGTAAATATTTTTTCAATTAGTTTGCCTTCGTCATCATAAATAAATTCTGAAAGTCCAGAAATTTGGTTGTTATAATCGTAGTTTTCTTTAATAATTTTGCATTTTCTATCATTTGTAATAAACACATTCGATGAAGTATATATCAGCGTGGTATCTAGTTCATATTCCATAGTGAATGTTTGACTCCAACTGCCATAATCCCAAAATTCATCGGTTAAATTATCATTCTCGTCGTAGGTAAAAATAATTGTACCAACCTGATTGTTATTATTTTCAATAATACCGCTTACTTTTTTATTATTTTGGTATTCGTAGCTAATAATACCATCTAACCAACCATTAAATTTTTTACAATCAACTTGTGTTACTAAATTTTCTGAATTATACTCATATTCAGCAGTTCCCGAAATACCATCCGATCTGGAAAAAGTCTCTTTAATTAAATTGTTATTTTCATTATACTCAAAATCTTGTATGGATGTTTTACCATCGGAAAACTCTCTATATTTTTCAAGCAAGTTTCCATTTTCATCATAAGTGTAAAAGTTATCGGAATTTTTAGAATTATTTATCAATTTCCAGTACGATTTATAAACACGATTTTCTTTATCGTATAGGAAGTATGTTATCCCCTTTTCGCCATAGGTGTCGGTATAATACAAACTTTTCAATCGATATTTTCCATCTACTTTATAATTATTAACATCCGGTGCAATTTGAGCTTTTACTGATATCACTGCCAGTGATAATAAAAGCCATGAACAAAGTAATTTTAAGTTTTTCATATTTTATAGTATTAATTTACCTTACAAATATTGCTTATGCATACGTTTTTAAAAAATGAAATAGACAAGGAGAAAAATTTCCTATACCATTAAGCAATTTTAAACTCTATATGGGTTTCGTGTGAAATATTTTGGAGTTTGCCGAAAAAATATACGATTATGTCTAATATTGAGATTAAATATTATTATCTTCTTTATTTCTGACAATTAAGACTTTACTTTTGTGGCAATATGGAATTATTACAGCAAAAAAAAGGTTATAAAAGATTTATTCAACATCTTAGCTTTTGGATATTTATTTTATTCTTTACGGTTTTGCGAACAAAAATGTCGTTTGCCGGATATTCTTTTGAAATATTTTTAAGCTCATTAATTGAAGAGGCTATTCATTTACCAGTAATGATTTGTGCTTCGTATTTTACTATTTACTTTCTTTTTCCAAAATACTTTTATAAAAGAAAATATATAGTATTCGCTGTTTTGTTTTTCATTTCAATACTTGCATTTGTTCTACTTCTCAGAGTTATAAGTTATTATATAAGCTATCCTCTTTTATATCCTCAATACAAAGACTTTTCTCCAAATTTTATAAGTTTCAATCTGCTACAACATGCTTTTTATATTTACACATCGGTTTCAATAGTTGTTATAATAAAACTTGCCAAATATTGGTATAGTACTTTTCAATTAAAACTTAAACTGGAACAACAAAATAAAACCAGCGAACTTGCTCTTTTAAAATCGCAATTAAGCCCACATTTTCTTTTTAACACATTAAACAATATAAATTCGCTAGTAAATAAAAACCCTAGTAAAACCTCAGCTTCCATAATAAAGCTTTCCGATATTATGCGATATATGGTTTACGAAACCAATAAAGAAAAGGTGCCTTTGGTAAAAGAAATAGATTACCTATATAATTACATTGGATTACAACAACTTAGACTCGAAAACCTTGAATTTGTCCATTTCAGCATTGAAGGTAATTATTCAAAAAAAAATATTGCTCCCATGTTGTTTATTTCTTTTGTTGAAAACGCTTTTAAACATGGAGAAAAAAATGTTCAATCGCCGGGAATTACAATAAATTTACAAATATTCGATAGTTATTTACGATTTGAAGTTTGTAATTATCTGAAAAAGATTAAAAAACCACAAATTACAAATGATAGTGGAATTGGCTTTTCTAATGTGAAACGAAGATTAGAATTAATTTATGGCAATAATTACAAATTAAATATTACAACCACCGATAATAAATATAAAGTTGAACTAGAAATTTATGAAACTTAATTGCATAGCAGTTGATGATGAGCCCTTAGCTCTTGATCAGATGAAAGAGTATATAAATAAAGTTCCGTTTTTAAACCTTGTTGGGCTTTTCAAAAACGGAATTGATGTTATTGATTTTTTAAGAAGTAATAAAGTCGATTTAATGTTTTTAGACGTTGAAATGGACGATTTAAATGGAATTCAGCTTCTTGAATCGATAGCAGAAAAACCAAAAGTTATTTTAACAACCGCTTTCGACGAATACGCTATTAAAGGTTATGAACTAGATGTGCGTGATTATTTGCTCAAACCAATATCTTTTGAGCGCTTTATAAAATCAGTAAATAAAATTTACACTGATTTTTCAAAACCAATTGAAAAGCAAATTGAAAAAACAAATGATAATTTTAATGATGTCAATTTTATTTTTGTTAAGTCGGATTATAAAATGAAAAAGGTAGATTTTGATGAAATACAATATATTGAATCAATTAAAGACTACCTGAAAATCCATACAAAAGATGAAAAAATTATTACAAACATGAGCATGAAAAGTATTGAATTGCTTTTACCAAAAAACAATTTTATTCGAATTCATAAATCGTTTTTAATAGCTTTCAACAAAATTTCAAGTATTGGAAAAAATATTATAAGCATTAATAATAAAAATATTCCTATTGGTGATTTTTATAAAAAAGATTTTTTTGATTATATAGCATTGCACACAAAAATAAATTAACTCATTTATTACTTTCTATACCAATTAAAATAATCACGAGGTATTAACATAGTTTACCATAAGCAAATTTTAAAAACTATGAGGTGATTTTTTTGTAAGCACCAAAGCATGTTTAAACACTATTTTTTATGAATCTAATTGTTACAAAACAGATAGTATTAAATTAAGTGTTAAGCCACTTCTTTAATTCAGGCAGACATTTTTCAGCCACTTTCATTCCTTCATTATAAACCAACTCCGTTTTTTCTGGTTTATTTTCAAGCCTGCCAACAGTTATTTCATTCTCTGGGCGAATTACAAAAACTTTCCCTTCCCTTTCTAATTCCTCAAGCTTTTTTAAGGATTTATTGTAGACATCAGGTCTTGATAAAATAGCTTTCAACAGTTTAGGGTATTTTCTGTAATGCCATTTAAAAATCAAGGTACTTTTTAGGGGAGCTTTCACATAGCCTTTGGGTCGGGTTAATATAACCACAGCTTTTTTGTTACCCGCGTTTAGCGCATGTTCAAAGGGAAAGGAATCTGCCAATCCTCCATCTAAATACTTTTTATTGCCATAGTTAACAATGGGTGAAATAAAAGGTAAGGAACAGCTAGCAGCCAATACACTTACAAAATCAGATTTATTGGTTTCGTTTAACAAGAAAAACTCAGCCTCACCTGTTTCACAGTTGGTGGTTCCTATCCAAAATTTTGTGGCTGAGTTTTTTAAGGTCTCATAATCGAGACTAACCATGCTATTGGGAATCACATTTAGTATAAAATCCCATGAAAAATAAGAACCCTTACGCAGCCAATTGCCAAACCCTGCATAGCGTTTATCAGAAATATACTTATTCACTTCTAAATTCCGGTTTGGCTGCTGCGACACATACGACACCCCATACAAAGCACCTGCCGAAACTCCTACCGCATAATCGAAATAAAGCTTGTTTTTAAGAAACACTTCCAAAACTCCTGCTGTAAATATCCCTCTAAATCCACCACCCTCCATAACGAGAGCCGTTTTTTCTCTAATTCTATGTTCCACTATATAAAGTTTGTTTAAATATTAATCCCATTGTTTTAATGGCACGGATGCAAAAGTAGTTTCTTTTACATATTATTCTTTATCCTAATAAATAATAAAATTGTTTCATTATTGAGTCCAATATAAAAAGCATTCGAATTAAGATTTTCAACATTTTTTACCCTAGCCCTAAAGCCTGTCTGGCCGGTAGGCAGGGGAAAACGTTGAAAATCAGACTCCCTTTAGGGTT
>JAEINW010000086.1 GCA_016342715.1 Salinivirgaceae bacterium
AACATAGTTTTGAATATACATCATTATTTTATCTTCGTAAACATACGAGTTCTCGGGATCGTGAGACCGCTTCGCTTGGTTGAGAAGCTGTTTGTACTTGATTGACAACGTGTTGGTTTTAGAACCTTAAATTATACAATAGCTTGCGAGCTCAACGTAGTTAAAAGTGGGCTATGAATTTGAATCTCAAAATGTTCAATAAACACAACAAAACCAACACTTTATGCAAACAAAATTTCTTTTCTCATGAATTATGGGGGTAAAATCTTCATTTTCTAATAAGGAGATTAACAATTCTCTATTTCTTTTTGCATGAGCAGGTATAAATGGATGATAGGGATAGCATTTATCATTTAAATCAATTTTTAATCCATCATTCGTTCCAAAATCCATGACACAGTCGTTGGTTAAATCGTAAATTAAAGCATCCACTGAACCTCCTGTTGCATGTAGTGATTGAGTGGGTGGTGCAATAAAATAAGAAACCTTTTCCTTGATTTCTTCCAGATCTAATTTTTGATATGATTTTTGCATATAATCAACTTTTTCTTCCCATAAGAGTTTTTGATGTGCAAAAGATCGCCAAGCAGAACGAATAATTAATCGTTTATCTTGTTTATCCAAGATTTTACTTATCCTTCCTATTTTATCAAAAATGGCTTCTCTAACCAAGTATTGATAATCCTTTTGTGTCGAGGGTTCGAATACCAAATTAAAATCGCAATCTTTCAAACTGATTAGTGGCGAATGGTTTTCTATAATTTTAATCGTTGGAAGCAGTTGCTTGCACTTACGATATTTTTTTTCAAGCGATTCGCAATATTCTTGTGCATTCAAATAATCACTTGCTTTTTTAATGACATAAGGCGAAGTCATACTTGAGAGCAAGTCTCCATAATTCAAATCAAATGCTACTTCGCCTCCTATTTTTAATTCTATTTCCTTTGCATCAACAAGAATATGGTCACTGCTCGCTCCAATAATTTCGACATCCAATTTTGGTATCAATCCGAAAAGCAATACATCATGCAATCCAATGCCTAAAATAGCTCTTTTTATTGGATCCTTATCTTTATTCTTATAAAAGCTTCCCGAAATATCTTAATGAATTTCACCATAAGATACCGATGGTTTTGTTTTTAATTCTATTACTTCTGCAAGAAAAAACTTAATCCTTGATTCACATTATTCATTGAATACTTTTCTTTGTGTAACTTGGTTTAATCTTTGTGTAACAATAGATAAAAGCTATAACACTACGATGCGCAAAGATTTCACAAAGAGCCACAAAATTTTTTGTATTTTTTCAATCCATTTTTCTTCTGAGAAATTTTCATTCTATTACTTTCAATTTGAAACCATTTTTTTGTATAAACCTTTTTAGACACCTGTTCTAGTACGTTTCTTTAAAAATTTAAGAAAACATAAGCTTCTTGCTAACCAGTAACAAATACACTACCCAATTTCCATACCATCCATAAAGAATATTTTATGGTATATTTTAAAATTATTCCCAATATTATTACAAAAAGTTTCATATCAATCTAAACTAACCAAATGTTTATTAAAAGTATTTTATCAAACATATATTCTCATTGCTTATTATCTACATTTCACTTTTATAAGTATCAAGTTATTCAAGTGACTAGAGTGAACTAAAGTGCCTATAATTTAACTCTAATTTACTCTAGCTCACTCTAAACTTTAGGCACTTCTTAAAACTGTATTGTGTAAATTACATTTGGAATAAATGCCCATTGGTAGGCATATTCAAGCTCTCCTCTTCTATCGTCCCAATATTCCTCAACTACTGCTTGATTATTAGTTACGTTTTGTAAATCAATTTTAAATTCATGCGTAGTGTGTTTTCTATCTCTACGATAGCTAAAAGAAACATCTGTCTTAAATACATCGTCGGCTTTTTTTGCAAGATATTCGTTTGTATTATATACACCTTCATTCTTTTCTCTCGAAGCAGCTATGTCAAGTGGTGTATATCTTGACCCGCCAAGCAATGTGACTTTTGCATTAACTGCCAATGTGCGATTCTTTTCTTTATTACCTAACTGGAATTCCTTACCAATTAAGAAATTACTAATATAATTTCCATTAAACCGGGAACTGCGGTAATCATCGTCGCCCAAAGCTTTAAACTCCGATTGGTAAAGCGATGCCGTGGCTAAGTAATAAAATCTATTATGATAAAAACGTTCCAAGGTTAATTCCAAACCGTAGTTTCTTCCCAAGCCTTTGTTTACAAATTCTGTATTGCTCCAACCTCCCATGTTATTTAATAATACATATGAACTTGTAGGATCGTTCTCTACAGGCACATCGTATAAATGCTGATAATAAATTTCTGTTTTTAAATGCAAGTTTTGAGTAAACTGATGGTTATATCCTGCTACAAAATGCATGGCTTTTGATAAACCTAAATCCTTATTGGACGCACTAAATGTATTTGTTTCTTCGTTTTCAACTTCGGCAAAATAAGTAGAAATACTATTTACTTTGCTATGTATGCCAAAACCTAAGGTAAATGCTTGTTGCGGATTTATTCGGTATTCAAGACCCATACGTGGCTCTATTGATTTGCTGTCGTTCAACAAAAAGTGCATATAATGAATTCCGGAAACCATGGTTAAATCATCGGTCATACGGTATTTCCAGTTTACATAAGCTTGTACCAACCCAGCTCTACCATTTTTATCTAAATCTGGAGTATATACTCCATCGGCATCATCGTCATATTCGGCAAACAATTTATATCCTAAATCGGAATAGGTTACACCCGCTTTTACACGATGTTGAGCATTAATTTTTGAATTTAAGGTAGTAGAAAATTTAACCGATGTATTTGTATTATCATCTCTAAACTGTTCGTATAAATTACCTATAGTATCTCTTGGACTATAATAACGACCACTTTGTGTTCCTGAAGTTGAAATTATATTTTTAATGTATGTTTTTTCGTTTATCTGGTAGGTATGAATCAAGCCCATAATTCCTAATTTTGCTGACCAATCACCTGTTGCAAACACATAATCTTCGTTATTTTCATCAACATCTTCCGAATAAATAGAACTTTTACCTCCCAAACCAAAGATTTCAAAATTACCTGCTTTGTTTGTTGGCAATACTATTTTAAATGAAAGATCCTGATATTTGGGTACTCCATAAAAATTAACCATACCTAAGTTATCTAAAATGGCTAACGAAGAGTAGCGATAGTTTATCAAATACGATCCGCCATATCCATTTTTAAAAGGTCCTTCCATGGTTCCTTCCATACCTAAAGCTCCACCTGAGAATGAATATTCCCGCTTTTCGTTATTTCCCGCACGCAATTTCATATCAAATACACCTGAGAAAGCATTTCCATATTCGGGAGCAAAAGCCCCTGAAAAGAAATCGGAATTTGAAAGCATGGCACTATTTAAGGCATTAATTTTGCCACCCGACGAACCTTCATTGGCAAAATGGTTTGGGTTTGGAATTTCAATTCCTTCTAATATCCAGAGAATTCCTTTGGGTGAATTACCACGAACAATAATGTCATTATTACCTGAAGGGTCGCCGGCAACTCCGGCAAATGCAGCTACCATTCGTGCGGGGTCGTTAAATGAACCTGCATAACGTTTGGTTTCTTCCACAGTAAACACTTTGGCACTAACAGTAGCCATTTCGTTTAAAGCTTCTGCTTTATTGCGCTTTGCTTTTACTGTAATGTCATCTAGTTTTACAATCGATTCAACTATTTCAACATTAAGCACCACTTCTTTACCTGAACCTACAACAATGTTAGGTATCATTTTCTTTTCATATCCCAAACTGCTAACCTCTAGATTTACCCTACCCACAGGAACATTGTCTATTCTAAAATTTCCATCATAATCAGTACTGGCTCCCATAATAGGATCGGAACCAACAACTATCACAGTTGCTCCAATTAAAGGTATTTTTGCATCCTGATCGATAATAGTACCACGAATGGTTTGAAAATATTTTGCATTTGTATTCGGATTAGATTTTTCTTCTCCTTCGGCTTTAATTTCAGCATTAATCAGGGTTAATAACAATACGGAAACAATCAATTTTAATAACTTGTTCATGGTAATAAAATTAAAATACTATTGGTTTTAAGGCTATTTGTTTTTGAATTTTATGGCTATTCTTAAAATCTTACACCTACAGTAAATCCAGGATACATGGTAACTTTATTTCCATTGCTGTATGTTTTTTCAAACACAGAAAATGGAGGTAATTCTGATTCAAATGCTTCATTATTATGATCGGTATCGGTTACCATTATATTCCATGAGGGTCCACCGTAAAGAGATGCCAGTTCTGAAAATTTCCAAGTAGCAATGGTTTGTACTTTTGTAAGTTCATTTATTCTATTGGTATGCCATTCATCTTCATTTACATGATAAACAATACCTTCAATGTTTAAATCTGTTTTATCGCTTATGGTAAGTGTTGTTCCAACACCATATCCAAAAGCCCAAATCAAACGATTATCTCTTTCCGATCCGGCCAACGATAATATATTATAAAACTGGCGAGTACCTGTTTTAAAGGTAGCATTTGCATAGAACGATTCGTTTGTACTAACTTCAACAGCTCTGTATCCATTTCTTATTACACTTAAAAAGCCAATTGCCAAACCACTTTCTAATGAATCAACATAATTAAAAACGCCTAACTGAACCCCTTTCAATTTATTGCTAACATTTAGAAATCCTGAAGCTTGAAAACCTTCCAATCGACCCGTATTCACATTTGCAAAACCAGCCAGCTGCACGCCTTTTAAATCACCAATATTTGCATTGGCAAAGCCGCTAATTTGTCCAAGGGTATTTCCTTGAGAATAGTTTGCAAAACCTGATCCTTGAAATCCGGTTACATTACCTTTTACCATATTTGCAAATCCACTTAGCTGCACCACTTTTGAATCCTCAGTAGCAGTATTTACAAAGCCTGAAAGCTGTGCTCCATCAATACTTCCAACAACAACATTAGCAAATCCTGAAGCTTGAACAGCTTTTGCATTACTTGTAATTACATTCGTAAAACCTGCAAATTGTGCACCCGATAAAGAATCTTTATTAAAATTAACATATCCAGCAAATTGAGCACCCTTTGTTTTTCCTAAGTCGGCATTAACAAAACCTGCAAATTGTGCGCCTCTCATATCTCCTTTTAATACATTAACAAATCCAGCAGCTTCAAATCCGTCTAAACCACCAGAATATCCACCGTATATATTAATTGAAACTTTATTAATGGTATTCCACGATTCCATTCCATTGGTTCCTATTGGAGTAATAAAACTTAAATGAAAAGGCATGGTTTTCATTTCTTTCTTTTCTTGCGAAAAAGCACTTATTGAGAATAAAAGAAGTGCAATTACCATTAAGTTTTTAATTTTTGTATTCATCATATTTTGTTTTAAAGGTTTAATATTTTTCTTTGTTTGCTAGGATGACAACCTTAAAATAAAATACCCCTATTGGGATGAATAAAAAACTTCAACTATCATTAATTCGGCGAGCAAGTTTTGTTTGATACCACACTGCTAAATATAGCAGGAAGTGTATAGCTCTGTCCTTTTTGGTTATACAACTAATTCACGATAAAAATATTTTCCAAAGATGTTTAATAGGCCATTTGCTGTTATTTTTATGAATATATTTCAAAGTAGCTTAGGTATTAATGCTATGCACTTTTCAACCTTAACCGAAAAAAGAACTTCTCCAATGAATATTGGAGCCCCCTCTTGAGGAAGAATATAATTTTAAAATACAAGTACATAATGGCTACAAAATGCTAAAAGGAAATAGATACTATTTTAACAAATACTATTGGTGAAGTTAACATAAAGCTTAATCAGATAATTTCAGCTATTGAAATTTAGAAAAAATTGCTACTAAATAAAAAAGTAGTTTCTGCTGATTAATATCCAAATTTTAGAGCACTTTACTTGCTTTGGATCAATAAAAATTACAATGAACTTGTATTAAAAGAAACGAAACAGACTATGTCTGAGATAACTTTACAAAGCGTTCTCACGAGCGATAGCGAGTAACTTAGCAAAGCGTTCTCACGAGCGATAGCGAGTAACTTAGCAAAGCGTTCTCACGAGCGATAGCGAGTAATTACTGAGACACTCACGAGAAATAACTAAATTAATGTGCCATTCCTCAGCATGATCATAAATTTAAACGGATAAAAAATAAATATCCAAATAAAATAATTCTTTTGCAATTTCAGAAAAAATAACTTCGTGAATATTGAAGCCGCTAAAGTGTACTTGATTAATATTTTATGTTAATTTATTTATTGTTAATAATTTTATAAATTTATAAAAGTCCCGATATTTTAATTGAATAATATAACCATTAATAAGAATTGGGTAGGTTTATTTTATGTTCATATATCTTCCCTATTTATCAATCCCGACGAAGAGCATTCTAAACATAGAAAAAATCTCCAAAACCTTATTCACAATGGCTTTGGAGATTTTCTACTTAACAATTAACTATTAGTATTTATGTTTACTTTTTTATTTTTTTACTGCTCAAATATTCCTTTTTCATATCTGATTAATGAGCAAAATCAGAACGCTTATTTTAAATTCACCAACGCTTATTTCTAAATTCATTACTTTCATTTAATTATAGAATCTTTAAATTGTATCTGTTTACCTTTGTATAAATTAATAATTAACAATGCACCAACGAATCATAATTATAATACTAGCCTTAGTAATACAATTTACAGCCAAGGCACAAGATTATTATCTCCGCAATTTTAATGCAGAAGATGGAAGCCCGACTTCTCTAGTGGTTGGAATAACTGAAGATTCACTGGGGTACTTATGGGTTGGTTTTGCAAACAAAGGTATTTACAAATATGATGGATATAGTTTTGATAAAGTTGATAATGTCTTTGATAATGAAAGATTAATTGAGCTATATAAGAATAATAAAAATGAGATTATAATTGGAGCAAAAAACAATGCATATGTGTACAAAGACGATTCAATTCAGATTTATAAAGGATTGAAAGGGCATTTACGAAGTTATACACAAGCAGATAATGGTGACGAATTTATTGGAACAGAAACTGGTCAATTTATTCATATTAAAGGCAATTCAATAGTGTTAGATTATAAAAAATCGAATCGAAGAATTGGGCAAATGGATACAGACAAAAATGGGACTACTTGGTTTATTGGAGAAGATAATACCATAAGCTCATTTTCAGAAGGAATTATCAAGAATTATAAATATGGAGATAATCCTTCTGAGGCTATGTGGTCTGTTTGTGTTGATGATGATAATACAGTTTTTGCATCTACCTTGAATACAGTTAAAGTATTTAAAAATGGCGAATTTGTTGAATGGGATGGAGCCTCAAAATTATTAAAACCTTTTGCAAATTATATATTTAAAGATAGTCGTGGAAGGTTGTGGTTTTTACACCTTGATGGGATTACCATTTACGATAAAGGAAAATACCAATATATACGTGAGAATAATTTTAAAGGAAGAGCACTGGTAACTGTTTTTGAAGATGGAGATAACGGTTTTTGGTTTGGCACAACAAAAGGTATAATGCGCCTTCAGAACGAAAATTGTGTATTAAATCCGGTTAGTCTTAAAGCTGAGTTTATGCTTAAAACTATTTTTCAAGATTCAAAAGAAAGAATTTGGACCGGTAGTGTTATGGATGGTTTAATTTATTTTGACAAGTCTAAAGTTCATCATGTAAAGCTTCCCACTAATGATAAAATTGAATACTATAATTTTTATGAAGACAATAAGGGGCAAATATGGGTATCAACCAGTAATGGTGTTTTTGTTATTTCAGGGCAGAACATCAAATTGCTTAAAAGAGGTTTAAATATTCCAAATTTGCCTGTTTATTCAATAGTGCAGGATGAAAATGATAATTTTTACGGGACAACCCCTTTGGGAGTATTCAAATTGAAAAACAATTCTTTTGACTTCTTTCATTATACTGATTTATACAATATAGATGATAGGGGTGGTTCTATTTTTGAAGTTTTTGCAGACAGTAAAGGCAAGGTATGGATATTATCTGATTTTGGATTAATGAAGTGGAATAAGAATAAATTTGAAAAGATTGAAATTTCAAATGAAAATTTTAAATATAGAAAGTGGGGAATGGTTGAGAGTCCCTCTGGAAATTATTGGTTAGCTACCGAAGATACCGGTTTAGTTTGTTTCAATGAGCTTAATCAAACAGTTAAATATTATGGTACTAATCAAGGATTAATATCCTCAAATATCATAAGCATTACAAAAGATATAAATGGAAATATTATCACAGGATCATACAATGGAATAAATAAATTGGAACTGGATAATGAAGGTGTAGTTTCAAATATTTTAACATATAATAAAGACAATGGAATAATTGATGACGAGTGTATATATAAAGTTCTAATATCAGATAAAGAAGATAATATTTGGTTTGGAAGTGGTATGGGACTTATTAAATTTAAAGAACCCAATTGGAAAAATGTAAATTATAATATCCCGACTCATGTTTTTAATGCAAATGACAAAACAAGTGAAGAAATATTGCAATTAGAATTTAAAAATAATCATTTACAGTTTTTTTCAACAGGAATTCATTTTGCAAATCCATCATCAGTACAGTATTCCTATTATTTAGTAGGAAAGGATAAAGCGTGGAGTGAACCTTCATCTGAAAGGATAAAAATATATCCAAATTTAAAACCCGGGTATTATATATTTAAGGTAAAAACCACAGTTAAAGATAATTTGAATTGGAGGGGAGAACAGAATGTTTCTTTTGTTATTAAAACTCCTTTGTACTATAAATGGTGGTCAGTTTTATTAACAATTATATTTCTTGTTTTTATTGTTTCTGCACTCTTAAAAATATGGGCTCGAAAAATTAAAGATCGTCAAATTAAAAAGGAAGAAGAAAAAAGAAAAATATTGGAATTAGAATTACGTTTCTTGCGTAGCCAGATGAATCCACATTTTATGTTTAACTCTATAAATTCAATTCAAAGTTTAATACTGAGTGAAAATATTGATCAGGCATTGAACTATTTAAATGATTTTGGACGACTTATTAGAAGAGTTTTAAATTATAGTGAAAAGGATTCTGTTACCGTTAAGGAAGAAATAGAATTTATAAAAGAATATTTAGGTCTCGAAAAATTAAGATTTAAAGATAAAATTGAGATTCATATAGAGATTGATGAAAAATTAGATCCTGCTTTTGATCGTATGCCACCCATGTTAATTCAGCCCTTTGTTGAAAACGCAATAAAGCATGGTCTTTTACCTAAAAAAGAAAATGGTTTATTAAGTATTTATTTTAATTCAATGGGCGATCATTTAAAATGTATAGTAGTAGATAACGGTGTGGGAAGAGCACATCATGAAGATGAAAATAGCAATAATCATGTTTCAAAAGGAACGTATATTGTTGATAACAGAATCCGGATTTTAAAACAAAAGGCTTTATCTGATTCAGACTATGCCGTGTCAATAACTGATTTATATGACGAAGATAAAAAACCTTGTGGAACAAAAGTTGAAGTTGTAGTACCTTTATTTTAGTAAATATGGAAATTCGATGCCTTATTATTGATGATGAAATTGATGCGTGCAAAATATTAAGTAATATGTTAAATAAATATGTATCAGGAGTAAAGGTTCTTGATATTGCACACAATGTTGATGATGGAATAGAAAAAATAAATTCACATAAACCTGATTTAATATTCCTTGATATTGAAATGCCAAATGGAAATGGGTTTACCCTTTTTGAAAAAATTAAGAATATAGAATTTGATGTTATTTTTGCCACAGCTTATGATCAGTATGCAATTAAGGCCATAAAATATTCGGCACTCGATTATTTACTGAAACCATTTGATTTAAGAGAGTTAAAACAAGCCGTATCAAAGGTTGCTCAAAAAAGACAGATGCAATATAGCCAACGAAGAATTGAAGTGTTGTTAGAAAATTTAAGAGGTGCCGGTAATATTGAAAAAATTACCTTACCAACTCACGAAGGTTTTATCTATATGAATCTTCATAATATCGTAAGGGCTCATGCCGATGGAAATTATTCTGAAATATATTTGATTAACGGTGAAATGCAAATAGTTAGCAAATCTCTTGGAGAAATAGAAGAATTATTACCCAACGATCGTTTTTTTAGAATTCATCGTTCTTCCATAATAAATTTGAATTATGTAACCCGCTTCATTAAAAAAGAAGGCAATCAGGTAATAATGGAAGATGAAACTAAATTAGATGTTTCACATCGTAGAAAAGAGGAGTTTTTAAGGGTAATGAATTTGAAATAAACTTAAATACAAACTCTTTCTTTTAACATTCTTAATTTATTTAATAACTACCTTCATTAGGTCTGCCAACAATTCCTATTGAAATAAACCACTATGGATTTTCAATATATAGTTTTAAATTAAATATCGGAATAAAATTCATTAAACTTAATAAATGAATACTGAAAACCAATTAACGATTAACAAATTTTGAACTAATTGAACTTATACAACAACAGAAAAAATCTTAAATCATTATTAGTTAACTTCTCTCATGAGCTTTGCGAATAATTGATATTCAACATTAAAAATTTACAGAACCGAGGACAAAGGACTGCCTGCCCCGATTTTTTATCGGGGAGCTCATCAAAACTAAATTAAAAAAAGGTTTTAACTTTAAATTGAAAAAAAAATAGCAAAAACACATTGTTATATATCTTGTATTAGTTCGAAATTCTCAAGAGTCAATGCAGTATGAATTAGTCATTGTCAATAAGAACTAAGCATAAAAAACAATCATTAATTAAATTAAGCTTAACTCTTCATTAAAACGTTTATTGATATATTCCCCACACTTATTTTCAAACTAACACCCTTCATACATTAATAAACACCCTCCCAAATTGAGATGTTACTTTTATTATCAATAAAATATAACTTATTTCAAGATTTAAATTAAAATATCAAGGTATGAAAAAAGTACTACTATTATTAGGTTTTTGGTTACTCTTGTTAGCACAATTTTTGTGTGCGCAAGAACGAGAGAATGAAGTGCAATTTATGAGATACGATAAATCTACAAAAGCACTTGAATCAAGCTTTATTTTTGATAAAAAATATATTGCTGGAGAAACAGTAAGTTTAAATGTAATGCTAACTTGGAGTGGACAGGCCATAGTTGAAGCATATATTGTATTTCCAGAGGATACTGAGATTACATCGGCAACAAATATGGGTGAGGGTTTTGCGAGTTTAACCAAAACTATTGTTGGTGACACCATAAAATGGAAATGTTCTAGCTCAAATGGTCTAGCAATTACTCAATCGCCTAAAATGGCAACAATTGAAGTTAAACTTCCTGCCGGAACTAGTGGTGATCAAGAACTTGATTGTGCATATTATGGCGAATTGGAGACTGTAAATTCACAAGTCACCTTAGCTCAACTTGGCAACTCACCTAAATTAACTATTTCAATGAGTGAATGGTATGCTGGTATTGCTGATCTAGGAAATGCTATTTCAGCAGGCGAAAATTTATATGCTTATAATGACGGAGCGCAAGATTTGATAATAACTAGCTTTACGAATTTGAATATACCTTTTAGCTATACAGGAACACTTCCTTTGGTTATAAAAGCACAAGAAAAAGCTCAATTGCCCTTTATCTTTAATTCTAACGAAAAAGGTATTCACGAAAACAACATAACTATTGTTAGTAATGGAGGCAGCGAAAATTTGATACTATCTGGAGCAGCCTATGATGATAGTTTTGAGCTTGTTGATTTTAATGATGGTCAAGTTCAATTTCCGCCAGCAGGTTGGCAAGTCGAAGACTACAATAATACAGAGGGTTGGCATTCATATTCTGATAAAGCTCGTTTAAATAACCATCCTGATGGTGGTTTAAATTCATCAGCATTTATTACAGCTGCGGTCGATTTAACAAATAGTAGTAATTTATTTATCGGGTTTTATATTAGTGTTTACAATGCAAATATTGCACATGTTGATATTGAATATTCTAACGATAATAAAGTTACCTGGAAAGTTTTTGACAGTAATATAACACAAGGTATTAGTGAGGATAAAAAGTACTACAAAAGCTTAAGTTCTATAAATGGCGAACAAGTTTATTTCAAAATAAAGGGAACTTGTGAGTTGGGATATCTTGATATTGATGATATAGTAATTCCTAACTATTATATAAACACTTTACCCCCAAATTCGGCAAGCTATATTAAACCTGCTCATGCCGATAATTCAGTGTCAACAGCAACTAGTTTCCAGTGGGAAAAAGTATTAAATGCCGATGGTTATAAGTTTTATATAGGTACCACAACTAATCTCATCAATTTTTACGATCTTGGCGACACCTCATTGTATGATGCTAATTTAGAGTCTTTAGAAACCTATTATTGGAAAGTGGTACCTTATAATGAATATGGTGACGCTACGAATTGTCCGGTTTGGAGTTTTACTACCGAAGAATTTATTCCCACCAAATGGACCAATGACACTAAACTTAATACTCAAATTACCTTTACACCAGGTGTAAAATATATACCAAAACTAGATATTAATAGTAAAGGTGAATCATACATAACATGGTTTTCAGGCGAATACGGTAACTTAAATGTAAGAGCTCAAATACTAAATACCGATGGATCAGAGAAATTAAGAAGAGAAGGAGTGCTTATAAGTAAAAACAAGCAAGCCTCATATATTAGTGATTATAATAATGTTATTGATGATGATGACAATTTAATAACTGCATTTGTAGATATTAGAAATGGACTGAACGAGGCGTTTATATATAAAATGAATGCAGCAGGTGAAATGCTTTGGGGTAATGATGGTATTTCAATTACAAATTTTGAAGGTAGAGCCTATAAAACTGAAATAAAAAAAGATGCTCAGGGATATATTTATGTTATGGTAATAGCTGGCACGGGTGAAACTTATAATACTATAAGTTATGTGTTTGTGAAATTTGATGCTGAGGGGAACCCTGTTTGGGAAAATGATATAGTTCTAAGTGAGGAAATTGTATCCTGGCAAGTTATGCCAAATGGTGAAATTTATTTGTCAACTGTAGTTGGTGGCGAATTGTTTTTGAATTTGTATGATACAGACATGGTGGCAAAATTTAGCGCACCGGCTAAGGTCTCAAATAATCCGCAATTTCCACCTACGGGACCCAAGTATATTAAACTTCAAGCCGATAAAAATAATGGAATGTATGTTGTTTGGTCAGCAGCAAGTGCTTATGGGGGTATAATAAAATGGCAATATGTAAATGCCGATGAAACAATTTCTCTTGAGGCAGGCGGTCAGTATATGTCTACAAACCAAATTCGTACTAGAGGTTATCAGCAAATAGCTTATCACGAAAAAACAGATAAACTATTTGTGGCATGGAACGAAGCTTCTCCAGCAACATTAAATAAAGGCATGTATGCTCAAAGAATGAATAATAAGGGCATAATAGATTTTGCTCCTACAGGAAAAGTTTTAATTGAATGTGGCGATTCTATTGCCGGCAACGATGGTTTGCAAATGAAAGGCGACACTATTTTATGGTTCTTTTCAAATTACAAACCAGGTACGGCAAATAATAATTATTTAAATGTAATGTTTTTAGATACTGATTTTAATGCCTTTGATGATATGGATG
Organism: Salinivirgaceae bacterium; assembly: GCA_016342715.1. Taxonomy (GTDB): domain Bacteria; phylum Bacteroidota; class Bacteroidia; order Bacteroidales; family SZUA-534; genus JAEINW01. Next base: position 13,758 of record JAEINW010000086.1, read on the forward strand.
TTATTAGGTATAACTCTAATCTCACAAGAAAACCTCTTGATGCTGTTGATTCAGATAATAACATGGCAGTAATGGTTTGGGTCGAAGAAAAGGATGGAACCCCCTCTGTTATGGCTCAGAATTTATACTATGATGGAACATTGGGCTATATTGAGGTAGATACAATTCCACCGTTTGCAAAAAAAATTGAACCCATTTCAAACAGTAAGTTACTACTTACTTTTAATGAAGCTCTTTTTATAGATAGCGCAATAATAAGTTCAAATTATTGGTTTGATAATTCAGCTGCAAATGTAGTGAGTAGTGAATTATCTGAGCCAAGAAAAGTAACATTACTTACCGAAGGGCTAGTTGAAGGAAATCATAAATTATACATAAAGAATGCAACCGATACACTTTTAAATACTGGTAAATTAGATTCCATAGAATTCTATTTTGTTCCAGATATAATATTTCCTGAAATTGTTTTAGCTAAACCAGTAGCAAAAAATAAAATCGTTGTTCGTTTTAGCGAACCAATAAATGAAAACGATTTATCTAACCTTACTAATTATACTATTGAGGGATTAGCTATATCAAGCATTTCAATAATTTCACCCGAACAAATTGTTTTACATAGCGATGAATTAAGTAATGGAGATTATATCTTAAAAATTAATCACTTTAGCGATTATATGGGCAATGAAGTTAGTGATACGGAAACACCTTTAAACTATACTGCCAATGCCGGAAGTGAAGTGTACTTTTATGAAGATTTTAACCAAGGAATACCTGATTCTTTTAAACTATTTAATTTAGATAAAGCAACTCCTGCAATTGCCGATTTTAATGCGGCATGGATAACAGCAGAATTTCCGGGTGGAATAATTGCTGCTGCAAGTACTTCTTATTACGAACCTGCAGATCAAGCTAACGATTGGATGGTTACTGAGGAAATTGTAATTCAAAAAAGCGCCTATTTATATTGGGATGCTAAAGTATTAAATCCTGTTTATGCTGATGGCTATCAGGTATGGGTTTCTACAACAGGTTTTAATCCCGAAGATTTCAAAATAATGGTATTTGAAATAAATGAAGAAAGCTATGAGTTGACGAATCGCTTTCTTAATTTAGCCGATTATGGTTTTGGCGACGAGCCCATTTATGTAGCCTTTAGGAACAACTCGAATGCAAAGTATATTCTAACAATAGATAATATTTCGTTATATACTCCAAAATTGAACGACCTTACCATAACTAAACATGCTATTCCTGCTAGTGTAATGGGATCAAGTAAAATAGATATTAATGCAACCGTAAAAGTTCTAGGTCGCGAAAATCTTACAAGTTTCAATTTTAATTGGCAATTTGATGGTGGCAATGTGTTTACTGATAATGTAAATGATGTAAATATTAGTATGGGTCAATCACATGCTATTTATCATAGTGAAGAATTTATTGTCCCCGAAACTGAAGGTGATTACATTTTAAAAATTTGGACGAGCAATCCTAATGGCGTTATTGATGAAAATCTTGAAAATGACACAGTTATTATAAATATTAGTGTTCAGCAAGGATATGTTCAACGCTTAGTAACAATTGAGCACTTTACAAATACAAGTTGTGGTCCTTGTGCACAAACTAATCCAATATTAGAAGAATTATTGTCTACGGGAGAGAATGCTGATAAAGTTTTACACCTCACTTATCATGTTTGGTGGCCAAGCGATAACGATATTTTCTTTTTAGCAAATACTGAAGATGTTGTAAAGAGACAAAAGTACTATACAGTAACGGGTGTTCCAAGTGTAAGCGTTGACGGGGGTGATTTGATGGGACCACAAAATGTAACTCAGGAAATGATTAATGAGGCTTATGTAAAACCCGGATTGGTAAAGGTTGATGGTTCGGCTGATTATATGACATCAAATCAAAAGATGCACCTTTCTGTTGACTTGACAAATTTGACTGATTTCACATCCGCACAACCAGTCGTTTATGCATTAATTGCTCAAACATTTGATATGAATGGTACTCCTGCTGAAAATGGTGAGACATATTTTCCCGGGGTAATGCGTGATATTGTATCAAGTAATACCGGCGATGTTTTATCAAAATTAGATTCAACCGCTCATAATAATTTTTCTTATGAATTTGATTTGCCCGACGATTACATTGAACAAGATGCATTTATTGGCATAATTATTCAAGATGTAGCAAGCAAAAAAATTTATATGTCGGCTAAAACAGTAATAAATGAAACATATAAAATTGAATTCAATATTACATACAATGGTGTTGCTCTTGAAGGTGTTAATGTGGAAATTAATAATCAGAAATATACTACAGATGCATCTGGTTTAACTTCTGTAAATTATATGCAAAACAATACCTATACCTATACAATAACTAAAGATGGTTATGAAATGGTTGAAGGATCTGTTGAGGTAGAAAATGGCGATAAAGTAATTAATGTTGAATTAATCCCAACCGGAATTAATACTTTAAACAATATTGCGATTTCTGTTTATCCTAACCCAGCATATAATGAGATAAATATTGTTTCAAACGAAATTATTGAATTTGTTTCAGTAGTTAATATTTCTGGTAGTGAAGTATTATTAAAAGAAAATAATTCCATGAGTCTTAATTTAAATCTTACAAGTTTAGAATCTGGATTATACTATGTAATAGTAAATACAAAAAACAAAAAGAGTATGCATAAGTTAGTAGTTAAATCATTATAGTTTTTATAAGTAGTAGTTAGTTTTAAAGCCATCTGAATTTTTAGATGGCTTTTTCTTTTTTATGCAGTCTATTTATACGTTAAACATTAAATACAATACACTTATTTTAATAAATACAACACTTATACATTTACTAAAATATTCCTCGAACATGTGTATAGATTTATGTTGACAAAAAACATGATATCTAAGGATTTGAAAATCAAACTTTAATAAAATCTTAATTTTAAACTAAATATTTTTTTTATGAAACAGATTATTACAATTCTAATGGCCTTAATACTGAGCTGTAATTGGGCTTCAGCGCAAAGCATTGGAGGTAAAGTTTTTTATGATCAAATAGGAACTATCGATTTTGCTTATTCCTATAGCTCATTACCAATGGGTTTTCGTATAACCACACAGCTTTCGGCTGATGATTTTTTAATTCCCGAGGGAGGGCAAACTCTAATTGGATGCGTATTAACATATAGCACCAATTTGGCTACGGCTTTAAATGTAAAAATTTATAAGGATAATGCTGGCTGGCCAGGCGAGGAAATTGCTTCAATGGTAATTTCTGCGTGGGAATCAGAACAAATTGATTATGGACAATTTTCCTTAAAGGGTATGTTTACTAACGAATTAGTATTAGCTGAAGGGAAATATTGGATATCTGCAGCAGCTACTGATAAATCGGCATACTGGTTTTTTAATACTGATGAAAATGTTGTAGGTGATCCTACTAGAATAATGACTCTTTCAGATTTTTATTCAAATGTGGCCATAGAAAATCCAGTTTGGGAAGATTCTCCAAACGATTTTAAGAACCTTTCATTTGCGCTATTAAGAACCCCTGATAATAATGACTTGGAATTAATTTCCACAGATGCCCCTGTTAGTGGTAATTTGAGCAACAACGAAACTGTGTCAATTTCAATAAAAAATGCAGGCTTACTACCTCAAATAGCTTTTGAGGTTATGTATCAGGTTACAAGCACTATAAATAGTGTTGAAACTTCAATTGCAAAAGTAACAGAAACTATCTCAGGAATCTCTTTGGATGCTAATGCAACCTATAGCTATGATTTTATAGAAAAAGTTGATTTATCTACAGTTGGTTCAACTTACAGCATTAGTACAAAAGTAACACTAGCTAATGAACAATATATTTCCGATAATGAAGCATATACAACTGTTAAAAACTATGGTCCTTTGGTTACTATGGGCGTAGATAAAGAGATAACTACTTGTAGTGCTGTTTTTGTAGATGATGGGGGTGTAAATAATAATTATTCTGAAGCTATTTTCGACACCATTACCTTTTATCCAGAAACAATAGGTGGACGTATTTCATTAGATTTTACTTTTATTGATATTTGGAATTCAGAGATAAATACCTGGACATTCTATGATGGGACTTCTACCGATGCTCCTATTTTGTATCAGTACAATTCTATATTAGGTAATTTACCAACTTATATTCAGGCTAGAAATGCAGATGGAGCTATGACTGTAGTATTAAAAGCAGGTAGTTTTCTTAATGGCAGAAATGCTGGTTGGGAAGCTAATGTTAATTGTGTTATTCCAAATGAAATAGATTTTACAGCATTAGAAATGATCGTAGGTAATCCTAAAGGATTTAATGTGATAAATAATGTTGTTGATATTATGTATGTAGTATCAAATGCTGGAATCGATACAATATCGCGTAATGCCTATTTAGTGGTTGACAATGTATTGATTGATACCTTGACAACTACAAACTTAATACCTGGTGTATTAGACACTTTACATTTTAACTGGGTGCCCAAAACTATCTCCGATAATGTAGCAATAAAAGTATTCATTGAAAAAGATGGACAAGACACAAATCTTGATAATGAGCTTTCTGATAATGTTTCGGTATTTGCCGAGGGAGTTTTGTTAGAAAGTTTTGAAACTGGATTAAACTTACCTTTAGAGTGGATATCTACAAATGGCACATCTTTTATTGATGACGATGTAAGGTGGAATGGAGCCACACATGGTAGTAATAATTTAAAGATTAAAGGTGTAGATACGGTAATCATGCCACTAATGCAGGCAGGTCTTATCGATGTGTTACGTTTCGATGCTGAACCATCGGGATTTGGAGAGCAAAATGCCATTCAAGTTTTAGCATCAAAATCATTACAAGGTCCATGGGATACTGTTGGTATTGCAGTACAATACGAGGAGATGGCATATGAAATGGATTTAAGCGATTTTACAGATGCTGCATACTATTTTTCATTTACAAATTTGGGAGCTAATAATTGGTCTCATTCTAAAATTGACTACGTGCGAGGAGCAAAATTGAAAAAATATGATGTTGACTTGATGGCGAAAAATGTTTTATCCAACGAATATATTAAAACAGGTGCTCATTCTATTTTTACTATGAATATAAAAAACATAGGAACTAATGATATGGCAGGTTCAAATTATAAAGTTGAAATAAAAACCAAAGATTCTGTTTATTTTTCTTTAAATGGCATTGATATTTTAAAAGGCGAGGAAGTTACCATAAACGCTCCAATTACCTTTGCTACGGTTGATACTTTAAGTATTTATTATGAACTTGTTGTAAATAATGAACTGCGTGTTGATAATAATGTATCAGACATTAGTTTAGTTATTGTTTCTGATAAATATATTACAACGAATGAAACAATAGATAGTAATTCTGATGTTATTGCTACAAATAGATTAAGTTCAGTATCCGAAATAATCTATTATCCTTCTGATATTAGAACCTATGGAAATTTAGCAGGAATAGAATTCACCTATGAATACGATTATACTGAAGGTGTTGATACAATACCTGCTGTTTTCTATATTGCTACAATAGCAGATTCTTTATTGGTTGATACGGTAGGCTCTTCATCAGATGTTTATTGGACTCCTTCATGGATCGAAACAGACTCAATTGAATTCACAAAAGTATACGATGGAATGTTGGATATTAAGCCAGGAACAGGTAATTCACTTTTTATTCCATTTGATGCCCCATTTGCATATAATGGTTCCGAGAATTTAATTCTTTTAATCCAAAAAGATAGCTTAGCTATTGGAAGTAAGTATTTATATATTGATATGGCCGCAAGCGAGCATTATCGCTATGCATATGGTTACAATAACGACTCACAAATCAATACTGATAGTATTGTAACCAATTGGGACGGTAGTATTAAAAATTCAAAAGTACCTAATATTAAATGGCATTTTGATAATGTAGGTGCTCCTAAATTTGTATCTACACCTAATACGGTTGCTTATGAATTTGCTGATTATAGCTATAATATCGAAGCTGAATTTGAAGGACCTAAGCCATATACTATTGAAGCAGTTTCGATTCCTGATTGGATGACTTTTACTAAATTAACAGATAAAACGGCAACTTTAACAGCAACATCAATAGCTAGGGTCGGTACATTTACGGTTGAATTAAAAGTTTCTGATGGTACTTATTTCGCAATACAAAAATTTGAAATAGAAAGTTATAGTGTACCAGTATTTACTACTCAACCTGTAAAAATACTTGAAACAGGAATTAGCTATTCTTACGAAATAGCTGTTGATTATAATGGAGAGGAAGTTGTTGAATTTAATGGACAAACCCTTCCTTCCTGGTTAACTCTTGTAGATAATCAAGACAATACAGCTACTTTAACAGGAAGCACTCTACAGGTAGGAGCACATAATGTTGTTATTCTTGCTCAAGGTAAAGGAGCCTCAACAACTCAAGAATTCACTATTAATGTTGATGTTATTCCTACTTTTGCACAAATGAACGATGCTATAATTAAAGAAGAAACAGCATATAGTGCAGAAATAAAAGTAAATTATTTAGGAGCCAATGCATTAACAATTGTTGTTGGTGAGAATCACAATAATGCTATTGATATTACTGACAATGGCAATGGTACAGCGGCTGTAACAGGAACCGATTTACCAATAGGTGATTATGTAATTCATTTAATTACAAGCAATGGCAATTTTAGCAGTGAATTAACTTATAAAGTCACTGTAGGTGCAGTACCCCAATTTACAAGTACTCCAGTATCAACAGGTAGTACACAAGAAGTTTATAATTATGATGCTACAATTGATTATAATGGTTCTAATACTGTAATGTTAAGTGCTGACTTTCCTGAATGGTTAACCTTTATTGATAATGGTGATGGAACAGCAAAATTAACTGGAACCCCATCTGAAGATGGAATATATTCAGTTTCAATATTAGCTACAGGTGATTATTTTTATTCAACTCAAACTTTTGCAATAGAAGTATTAACTGTTGGCATTAATGATTTGAATGATACTGAAATTGGTATTTTCCCTAATCCTGCATCTAACTTTGTAAACATACATTCTGAAAAAAGCATTTCAAATATTTCAATAATAAATGCTGTAGGTTATACAATAGAAAATATTTCAGGAAGTGGTAATAACATGAATATAGATATTTCAAAATATCAAACTGGTTATTATTTAATTTCTATTGAAACTGAAGGTAACCTAACCATTCATCCACTAGTGATTAAAAAGTAGTAGTTTTTATTATAAAAGTGGTGGTGTTATTAAAGGGACTGTCTTAAAAAATAAGGCAGTCCTTTTTTCATAAACATCTTATTTATCAGCCTATGGAGTCTCTCAGACTATAGTATCCACCTATTTGAATACCTGACATACGATTCCTTCAATGTTTAAATCGGTTTTATCGCTTATTATAAGTGTTGTTCCAACACCATATCCAAAA
>JAEINW010000087.1 GCA_016342715.1 Salinivirgaceae bacterium
GGGTAAATGATACTAGCTTTTTCATGTATAGAGTAGCAAAGATTTATGCGTAACAACCCTAATGTTGAAATGATCCTGACAACGTCCGAAGGTCTTGTCAGCGTCTCTCTCTCGAAATGAAACTAAGTAGTTAACTACTTAGCTCTAAAAATTTTTGTTAAACGAAAAAATATCCCAATCAAACAGCTAGGGTTTATATTTAAACTAATAGTTGTTTGATTTATGCCCAGAAGTGAATAAAATACAATTGAGGGCGTGCCAACCTTCTAGATTCCTATGTAATAGGCAAGGTTCTTGCTTTCCGATGTCGACCACATTAAATATTTTTAATTGAGATATGTCATTAGAGATTTGAAAAATATTTAATGGCAACAGCCCTATGGCGTAGGGAGGAATTTTGGGTTTAAATTATTATCCTTGATTAATTCTGCTAATTCAATATAGTATATACTACAAGCAATTTTAAAAAATATCTTGCTGAATTATTTGAATTTTAATTTGGGTGTCACAGTGCGGAACAAAGGAAAAAAATGGGGAAGTAGAACTTGGAATGTGAGTGTTTATAATGTTTATTTACGCAAAAATCCTAGTTATTATATGTACGATACTGAAAATGATTATACAAAATTATATAAAGTCTCGGAATATCTTTTTCTTCCTTCGCTAACTTATTCTGTTATTTTTTAACTTGAAATTATATTTAAAATGTAAGTAGTAGAAGATGTCTTTTATGTTTTCATTTTTTTCTTTTTTGCAGCCGGAAAAAGTACGTTGTTCAGAATAAGTCGGTAACCGGGTGATGTTGGATGGAGTTCTAAATCGGTGGGTTTGTCACCTACAAAATGTCGGTAATCTTCAGGGTCGTGACCACCGTAGAAAGTCCAGGTTCCATTGCCAAATTCTCCATGAATATATCGTGCTTCACCAGCAGCTTTGTATTCTCCCATTATGAGTACACCAGGTTTTATTAGGTTTTCATTAAATGCGGTAGTTTGTCCCATAAATCCTTTAATAATGTTTTCATGATTTTGGGTAAGCATGGTTGGAATTGGATCCCATTTTGCCGAAAATTCAAATAATGTAAAATAATCTTCTTGTTCTGATACTTTACGAGTGTTGGTTACATCAATATCAGAAAATTCATATTCAAAAGGATTTTGACTAAGAGTAAAATCCCTAAAAGCAAATGTTTTTGTAAAATCAAGTTTAGCATCTGGGTTTATTTCCGCCGCATCGCCATCAAACATATGTTCGCAAATATCAACATTAGTTGCAGCTAAGGCAATATCGTAGGTGTCGGTTGCTGAACACATTGCAAATAAAAAGCCACCATTTTTCACATAAGCTCGTATGGTTTGCGCAACAAATAATTTCAAATCAGAAACTTTTGAAAAACCCAAGTCACTAGCTTTTTGTTCTGCTGAATGTACTTGATTTCGATACCAGGCCATGTTTTTATAAGCAGAATAAAATTTTCCATATTGTCCGGTAAAATCTTCATGGTGAAGATGAAGCCAGTCGTATTTACTAAGTTCTCCCTTAACAACTTCTTCATCGTAAATAATATCGTATGGAATTTCGGCATAGGTTAATACCATGGTAACAGCATCGTCCCAAGGCAATTTATCTTTGGGTGAATAAACGGCAATTTTGGGTACTTTTTCTAGTTTTAGGGCATCCATATTTACATCTTCACCCGATATTTCGGTAAGTATGGCCGAAGCTTGCACATCTGCAATTACCTTATAGGTAACACCTCTTATAATGCATTCCGATTCTATATCAGCATGAAATTCCGTAAGAAAACTTCCTCCTCTATAATTTAATAACCACCTTGCTTCCAAACCATTTTCTAAAAGCCAATAAGTTATACCATAAGCTTTTAAATGGTTTTTCTGAACTTCATCCATGGGTATGAGTATTGAAGAAGAAAATAGTCGACTAATGGTGAATAGCGATAGAATGGTAAAAAGTAATATGTGTTTGCAATGATTCATGTAATTAATACAATAAATATAAATTAATGTTTGAGTTTTAGAATGGTGCATCGCCAGCTTCTTCAAAGCTATTGTTAATATCTAGGCCTGCATTTTCAAATTCATTTTTAGCTTGTGGTTTTTGTTTTTCAAAAGAATTCTGTGGTATTTCATCATTCATCTTCGATGAGTAGGTTAATCCTTGTCCATTATCTGTTGTATCTAACGAAAATTCTTCTTCAACATCGCAGAATCGTGTAAATTCTTTTTTAAATCGCAACCTTACGTCACCAGTTGATCCATTTCTGTGTTTTGCTACAATTATTTCAGCTAAACCAATGAGCGAATTACCCAACGAGTCCTCGGTTATTCCAAAATATTCAGGCCTGTGAATAAACATTACCATATCAGCATCTTGCTCAATGGCACCCGATTCACGAAGGTCGGAAAGTTGTGGACGTTTATCTCCAGCGCGCATTTCAACCGAACGATTAAGCTGCGAAAGCGCAATAATTGGTATATTTAATTCTTTGGCTATGGCTTTCAGCGATCGTGAAATGGTACTAACTTCTTGTTCTCTACTTGCAGTTCCTCCAGCTGTCATCAACTGTAAATAATCAATTATTACCAATTCAATTTTATGCTGCATTACTAAGCGACGTACTTTTGCTCGAAATTCAAAAATTGAAAGCGCAGGTGTGTCGTCAATATATAGGGGCGCTTCCTCAAGCCTTCTGATTTTATGTTCTAACTGCTGCCATTCCCAATCTTGAAGATCCCCTTTTTTTAATTTTTCTGATGGAATTTCTGATTCGCTTGAAATTAATCGATTCACTAATTGCACACTAGCCATTTCAAGAGAAAAAATTGCCACAGGTCGTTTATGATCAACCGCCGTATTTCTAGCCATAGAAAGTACAAAAGCGGTTTTTCCCATGGCCGGACGGGCAGCAATAATTAGCAAATCGGAGGCTTGCCAGCCATTTGTTATTCGGTCAAGTTCGATAAATCCACTAGGTACACCACTTAAACCATCGGGCTGTTTTCCTGCTTCCTCAATTTTTAGAATGGCCTCACGAACTATCGAATCAATTCTTGATACTTCTTTTTTTATATTTCCTTCAGCTATTTTGAAAAGTTCCTGTTCGGCTTTATCTAACATATCAGAAACATCATCGGCTTCTTCAAAAGCCCTAGTTTGAATTTCTGATCCTACTCTAATTAGTTCTCGTTGAATATATTTCTGAGCAATAATCCTTGAATGATATTCCAAGTGAGCGGTAGATGCCACTTTGTTGGTAAGCTGGGCTAAATAAAAAGGGCCTCCAATTAATTCAATATCCCCACTTATTTTTAACTGTTGACTTACGGTGTGGATATCAATTGGTTTATGCTCAAGTGATAAGTTTAAAATGGCTTTAAAAATTTTACCGTGGGCATCGTTGTAAAAACTATCAGGCTTTAGTATGTCAATAACTGTGTGTACAGCATCTTTTTCTAACATTAAAGCTCCCAATACAGCTTCTTCAAACTCTTGTACCTGAGGTGGAACTTTACCAAATTCAGAATTAGTATTTTTTTGACTGGTATTTTTCCATTTTTCTGCCATAGTAGATTCAAATATTATGAGGCAACAAAGTTATGAAAAGAAGTTTGCCAGCCATAAAATGATCGTATTATATTTTTAAAAAATAATTGACATCTTATTAACATAAAACTTTACTTTTGTTGAAAAAAATATATGATATTATTTCCGAATGCCAAAATTAACATTGGATTAAATATTTTAAGTAAAAGGGATGATGGCTTTCATGAAATAGATACGCTGATGTATCCTATTTTGTTAAACGATATTATTATTATTAATGAAAATTTATCAGAAGGTAGGGGTAAAGTAAAATTTAGGTCTACTGGAATTGTAATTGATGGGGATAGTGCGAATAATTTGATTGTAAAAGCCTATCAATTGCTTAGTAAGGAATTCAATTTGCCAGCTGTTAACATTCACTTGCATAAGTCCATTCCTTTTGGAGCTGGTTTAGGGGGTGGGTCGGCCGATTGTGCTTTTACTTTGGTAGGGTTGAATTCTTTATTCTCTCTGGGATTATCCGAAGTGCAATTGGAAAATTATGCAGCCAAACTTGGGAGCGATTGCCCTTTTTTTATTAAAAACAAACCAGCCTTTTCAAGAGGTAGGGGCGAAAAACTAAGTGAAAGTAATTTAAGTTTAAAAGATTATAAAATAGCAGTAATAATTCCACCTGTTTCCATAAGTACTAAAGAAGCTTATTTTAAAGTAATTCCAAAATTACCTGCCGTTTCGTTAGAACAAAATATTATAAATACAGAAATTCAGGATTGGAAACAATCAGTAAAAAATGATTTTGAGGAGTCGGTATTTTCTTTAAAGCCTGATATTGCTCAAATTAAATTAAAATTGCAGCATTTGGGAGCTATTTATACTTCCTTATCAGGAAGTGGTTCGGCTGTATATGGAATTTTTGAAAAATCAATCGATCTTAAAAAAACGTTTCCAGCTAATTACTTTGTTTGGACGAGCTAATAAAAAAAGAGCGGCCTTGGCCGCTCTTTTTTTTATTCTATTTCAATTAACAACTCGTTTTTTGGTACCATAATTCCTTCTTTAACTTTGATGGATTTAATGGTTCCTGCAACAGGAGCTGAAACTAAATTTTTCATTTTCATGGCCTCAAGTATTAAAAGTTTTGTTCCTTCTTTAACTTTCTGCCCTTCTTTTACAAAAATACTAAGAATGTTCCCAGGAATAAAAGCCTTAACCATTTTTTCGTTAGGCTTTTCCCAATTTTTCCGTTTTAAAAATTTTGCGGTTAATCGGGTTTTGTATTCTGTTCCATCTATATTTAGTATTTCAAACTTTTCTTTTTTTGCCATAATATCACGGTTTAAAATGGAGGAATTCCGTGTTTTTTCTTAGGTTGACCTACTTTTTTGTTTTTTGAAACATCAATTGCATGAATAAGCAATTTTCTTGTTTCTGAAGGTTCAATCACGGTGTCAATATACCCTTTAGCAGCTGCAACGTAAGGATTTGCAAATTTGGCCTTATATTCTGCTACTTTAATTTTTCTCATTTCGTCGGGATTTTCGGCGCTCATAATTTCCTTACGGAAAATAATGTTTGCAGCTCCTTCAGGTCCCATAACAGCAATCTCAGCACTTGGCCAGGCAAAAACAAAGTCGGCACGTAGGTGACGAGAATTCATTGCAATGTATCCACCACCATAGGCTTTACGTAAAATAACTGTAATTCTAGGCACAGTAGCTTCACTATAAGCATAAAGTATTTTGGCTCCATGACGAATAACACCAGCATGTTCCTGATCAGCTCCAGGAAGATATCCCGGAAGGTCTTCCAAGGTTACCATTGGAATGTTAAATGAATCGCAGTAACGAATAAAACGAGCCGCTTTATCAGAACTGTCGCAATCAAGCACACCTGCTAATACGAGTGGTTGGTTTGCAATAAAACCAATAGTGTCCCCATTTATTCTACCAAATCCAACAACTATATTTCGTGCGAAATCAGCGTGGCTTTCAATAAAATCAGAATCATCGGAGATTGCTCTAATTACATCTCTAACATCGTAAGGTTGAGATGAATCATTAGGTACAATTTTTTCGATGTCGTATTCTGCTTTTGGTTCTTTTGGAGGGAATGGTTTTGCTTTTTGTCCGTTATTCCAAGGAATGTAAGTGATCAATTTTTTTATTTGATCGAAACATTCATTTTCACTCTCGGCAAAGAAGTGAGCATTTCCAGTTATTTCACTATGAACCTTGGCTCCACCAAGCTCTTCCATGGATATTTCTTCACCAAGAACTGTTTTAATAACCTCAGGTCCGGTAATAAACATTTTAGAAATATTTTCTACCACAAAAACAAAGTCGGTTAATGCCGGCGAATATACGGCTCCCCCAGCACAAGGCCCAAGAATTACGGATATCTGAGGAATAACCCCTGAAGACAAGGTGTTACGGAAGAAAATTTCTCCATAACCAGCCAATGAGTTTACACCCTCTTGAATACGAGCTCCCCCTGAATCGTTAATTCCAATTAGTGGCACGCGCATTTTTAATGCGTGATCCATAATTTTTGTGATTTTGCGAGCATGCATATAACCCAATGAGCCACCAGCAACGGTAAAATCTTGCGCATAAATACAAATTGGTGCACCGTAAATTGTTCCTGTTCCGGTAATAACACCATCTCCGTGTAAAACTTTTGTCTCCATGCCGAAGTCTCTAGCTTCGTGTGCAACAAATAAGTCGTACTCGTGGAATGAATCTTCATCAAGAAGTGACAAAATTCTTTCGCGAGCGGTTAATTTCCCAATCGCTTTTTGCTTTTCAATGGCTTTTTCACCACCGCCAAGCTGAACTTGTTCCCTTCTTTTTAAAAGTTCACGCGTTTTTTGTTTTAACGACATAATAAATCATATTTGGTTAAACATCTTATAATCAATATAAATACCCCTTTTGCACACAATAGATAAGTTTGTGTATTTTGGGCATGCAAGATACGCATTTTTATTCACATGAATATTCGATAAAAGTGAGATTTGCCTTTGTTTATGTTAGAAAAATTTTTATTGATTTGATGAAAAGGGTATGCGTTTTTATTAAAAAATTCCATTTAAAAACCTGTAAAAAACTAGTTTATTGGTAGTTGTAGAATTGGGTAGTAGTAATGATCGAAGTTTATTTATTTAGCTGCTTTAATAAATAAACCCAAGCCAATTATGCTATACAAAAGGTTTGGAATCCATATGGCAAATAACGGGTTTATATTGACGTTGATTGCTAGTACAGAAGACACTTGCATGAACATGATGTAGGAAAAGGCTAAAAATATTCCTATGCCAATATTTAGCCCTATACCTCCACGGGTTTTTTGTGACGAGATACATACCCCTATAACAGTTAATATTATTGTAGAAAATGGATAAGCTAATCGTTTGTGCTTTTCAGTTTTCCATAGGGTAACATTGTTTGAGCCCACCATAATTTCTTCTGAAATAAAATCATTTAATTGAGAATAATTCATGGCTTCTACCGTATTGTTTCGTTTGGTAAAATCATTGGGGTGCATATTAATTGTGCTGTCAAGTTTTTCACCGTAACTTAATGTTTCCTCGTTATTTTTAATTTTTCTGATTGAATAATCAGTTATTTTCCACTTGTTATTCAAGGAGTCCCATTGTGCTTGATTTGAAATAAGCTTTGAGGAAAGTTTTCCGTTTAAAATTTTTTCAATTGAAAACTTATATGCTGTATTTGTTCTTGAATTGAAACTTTCCATATATACAAAGGTCCCTTTTGCAATTTGACGATGAATGTTTTTATTGCTATTCTTAAATGCATTTCGAATGTAGGTTTCTTCAAATTCTAAGCGATTTTTATTAGCAGGTGGAATTATCCAGTTAATGAGAAAAAATGAGACTATGAATATTAGGGTTGCGGAGATTATATATGGGCGCAAAAACCTTTTGTAACTAATGCCACTGCTTAAAATGGCAATAAGCTCTGAATTTGAAGTGAGTTTTGAAGTGAAGAAAATTACAGCAATAAAAGTAAAAAGAGACAGAAATAAGTTTGCGAAATATGGAATGAAGTTTAAATAATAAGTAAATACTATTTCTTTAATGGGGGCTTCCTTTTCAATAAAATCGTCAATTTTTTCCGATACATCGAATATTATAACGATTACAATTATTAATAGCAGCGCTAAAAAGAAAGTTCCTAGGAACTTTTTAATTATGAAGATATCAAGTTTTTTCAAGTTTCTATTTGAGTTTTGCAGTCAAACATTAATACGTGATATGGCAGAAAGCATTATTCATGCCAAATTCAAATGCAAAAAAAGAAGTTAAAAACTATTTTGCAGCTTTAAAGTATAAGCCAATGGCAATTATTCCGTAGGTAATGTTCGGAATCCAAACGGCTAGAAATGGATTCATATTCGCATTGGTAGCCAATACCGTTGAAACCTGCATAAACATGATGTAGGTGAACGCTAAAAATATTCCTATTCCAATATTAAGCCCAATTCCACCTCTGGTTTTACGAGATGAAATACAAACACCAATAAGGGTTAGTATTATTGTTGAGAAAGGATAAGCAAATCGTTTGTGTTTTTCAATTTTCCAAAGAGTAACATTGCTGGAGCCTACCATCGTTTCTGCTGCAATAAAATTGTCGAGTTGTTTGTAATTCATAGCTTCTACCACATTTACTCTCCGTGTAAAGTCTTTTGGAAACATGTTAATAGTTGTATCAATTCGGCGTCCATTGGTTATTGTTTCTTTTCCTTCGTCAAAGTCTCGTATAATATAGTTTACAATTTTCCATTTATTAATTGTGGTATCCCATTGGGCATAATCTGAAATAAGTTTTGATTTAAGCTTACCATTCTCAAATTTCTCCATGGAAAATTTATAACCGATATCGTATAAATTATTATAGCTGTCGAGATAAATAAACGTTTCAGGAAGAATTTGTTTGTGAATGTTCTTGTCTTTATTTCTAAAGCGATTTTTTATAAAAACTTCTTCAAATTCTAATCGTTTTTGATTGGCTGGAGGAATTATCCAATTAATTAAAATAAACGAAAATATGGTAAGTATTATTGCTGAAATTATATAGGGTCGGAGTAATCGTTTAAAGCTTATACCACTACTCAAAATGGCAATAATTTCAGAGTCGGATGTTAGTTTTGAAGTAAAAAATATTACCGAAATAAATGTGAATAGAGCTGAAAATAGATTAGCAAAGTAGGGAATAAAGTTTAGATAATAATCGAAAATAATAGCATGCAGTGGAGCATCCTTTTCAATAAAATCATCAATTTTTTCTGATACGTCGAAAACAATTACAATTATAATAATTAGAAGTAAGGCATAAACAAATGTGCCTAGAAACTTTTTTATTATATATAAATCGAGTTTTTTCAATATTTTAATTTTTTAAAAAGCCTAAGGTAAAATTAATTATAATCTTGTGCTTACTTTTTTTACCATTACTTGTTTCCATGCAGAAAATTCGCCTGATTCAATTTTTTCTCTGGCTTGTTTTACTAGCCATAAATAAAAGGACAAATTATGAATACTTGCAATTTGACCGGCTAATAGTTCTTTTGATACAAACAAATGTCGTAAGTAAGCTTTTGAATAGTAGCTATCTACAAATGAATTCCCATTTGTGTCGATTTGAGAAAAATCGTTTTCCCATTTTTTGTTTTTTATATTTATAATGCCTTCACTTGTAAATAACATTCCATTTCGTCCATTTCTGGTGGGCATTACGCAGTCAAACATATCAACACCTCTCGAAATTCCTTCCAAAATATTGGCAGGCGTTCCAACACCCATTAAATATCGTGGTTTATCTTGAGGAAGAATTTCATTAACTATTTCAGTCATTTCATACATTAACTCTATGGGTTCTCCAACCGATAAGCCTCCAATAGCATTCCCTTCGCGTCCTAATTCGGCAACAGCGTGTGCCGCTTTTTTTCTCAATTCAGGATAAACGCATCCTTGTACTATTGGAAACAGCGTTTGGCTATGTCCGTAAAGTGGTTCAGTTTCATCAAATTGTTTAATGCATCTATTTAACCATTGCATTGTTAGGTCTAATGATTTGTCGGCATACTTAAAATCGGCCGTTCCCGGAGGGCATTCATCAAAAGCCATCATAATATCAGCGCCAATAATTCGCTGGATATCCATAACATTTTCAGGTGTAAAAAAGTGGCTCGATCCATCAATATGAGATCTGAATTTTGCTCCTTCTTTAGTTAGTTTTCTGTTTGCCGCAAGAGAAAAAACCTGGTATCCGCCACTATCAGTTAAAATAGGTTTGTGCCAATTAATAAATTTATGCAAACCTCCTGCTTGTTTTAAAATATCGGTTCCTGGGCGCAAATATAAATGATAGGTATTCCCTAAAATTATCTGAGCTTTAATATCTTCACTCACATCGCGTTGGTGTATTCCTTTAACAGAACCAATAGTGCCAACTGGCATGAAAATGGGGGTTTGAATTTTTCCGTGATCGGTTGTAATTTCACCCAACCTCGCATTTGTCTTATCATCTTTTTTTAACAACCTGAAATCCATAGTATTTAATTAAGGGCTGCAAATATAATTATTTTGACGCAAAGAATGTTGTATGCTTAATTAAGTTTTCTGAATTTTAAAACAAAAATGTTTAGTATTATTGCAAACTGAACAAAAAAATAAAAATGATATTGCAATTTCTTCAAAATATACCAATTCTGCATTTTATTATATATGCAGCTATAATATTTGCTTTAATTATTCAGAGTATTTATTATTTAGTCATTTTTTTGAAACCAGTTTTGTGGAAAAAAAAGAATGCAGACGTTGAATTTGAACCTTTATCTGTAATTATTTGCGCAAAAAATGAAGAGGCAAACTTAAGAAAAAACTTACCTAAAATTCTTGAACAGGATTACCCATATTTTGAAGTAATTGTTGTTAATGATTGCAGCGAAGATGATACGGAAATGCTCTTGGGAGAAATGGAACAGCAATATAATAATTTGCGTCACACCAATATTGAACTCGATAAAAAGTTTACGCACGGTAAAAAATTAGCGGTTATTATTGGAATGAAATCGGCAAAAAGCAACAAATGTGTTTTTACTGATGCCGATTGTTATCCCATTTCAAAAAATTGGTTAGCCGAGATTGCAAAATCGTATGTAATTAATAAACAAATTGTGTTGGGCTTTGGTGCATACGAAAAAAGACCTGGTTTGTTAAATAAAATTATTCAATACGATACTTTAACTATTGCAATGCAATATTTTGGTTTTGCACTGTCAGGGAGACCATATATGGGAGTGGGTAGAAATATGTCGTATTTAAAACAAATATTTTTTGCAGGTAAAGGGTTTATTAACCACTATCATATAATGTCGGGCGATGATGATTTATTTGTTAATGAGAACGCAGATAAATCAAATACAGCAGTGGTTCTTTCAAAAGATAGTTTTACTAACTCAGTTCCAGAAATGAGCTGGAGGAGTTGGAGCAAGCAAAAAAAACGTCATTTATCAAGTGGAAAATACTATAAAAAGGGGGATAAATTTTTTCTTGGATTAGAAATTTTTTCAAGATTGTTGTTTTATATTAGCATACTGGCAATGGTAGTGTTTAAAATAAACTACCTTGTAATTATTAGTTGTTTTTGTTTTAGGTTTGGTATTCAAATGATAATAATTAAGCTTAATATGAACAAATTAGACCAAAAAGGGTTTTGGTTTTTAACACCATTATTGGATATTGTTTTACCAATAATTCATTTATTTTTCATAATTTCAAACAAATTAAACACAAGCAAAGGTAAATGGAAGTAAATCCTGATTTTTCTGAAAAAGCACAAAAAGATTTTGAACTTGTTAAGCAGGCGCAAAATGGAAGTCAATTTGCTTATACAGAGCTAATGTCGAGGTATCGCGATGCTATTTATTATATGATTTTGAAAATGATAAGTAACCAAAGTGATGCTGAGGATTTAACTATTGAAGCCTTTGGTAAAGCTTTTAAAAATATTGATCAGTACCAACCAACTTTTGCATTTAGTACTTGGTTATTTAAAATAGCATCAAATAATTGTATTGACTTTTTAAGAAAACAAAAGACTAAAAAAGTTAGTATTTATAATAATCCAAGCGAAGCTGAAAGTAATAGTAATGATGGATTAAATATCGAAACCTCTTTGTCTATTCAGTCAGATATGCTTGATCCTGAAGAAATTTTAATAAAAGATCAGAAAAAAATACTTTTGCATGAATTAGTTAATAACCTTAAACCTAGATACAAACAGTTAGTTCAGCTTAGGTATTTTAAAGAGTTTTCATACGAAGAAATTGCCGAGGAGCTTGATATTCCCATAGGAACAGTAAAAGCGCAATTATTTAGAGCTCGTGAATTACTTTACGGAATTTTAAAGAAAAAACACGGATCCATTTAAATTATTTACAATCAAATGCATATTATTAAAACATACTTCCCGGAATTGTCTGAGGAAAAATTTACACTGTTAGAAAAATTAGAAGGTTTATACAACGAATGGAATCAGAAAATTAACGTGATTTCAAGAAAAGATATGCAGAATTTTGTAGAGCATCATGTACTACATTCATTAGCCATAGCAAAAATCATTAATTTTACACCAGGCACAGCAATAATTGATGTGGGAACCGGCGGTGGGTTTCCTGGAATTCCCTTGGCTATTTTATTTCCAGAAACAAGCTTTCATCTGGTTGATTCCATAGGCAAAAAAATTACGGTAGTAAATGAAGTAGTTAATGCCTTGAACTTGACAAATGTTACTGGAGAGCAAATAAGAATTGAGAATGTGAAAGATAAGTACGACTTTGTTATAAGCCGCGCTGTAACACGCTTTGATGCGTTTAGAAAAATGGTTCGGAAAAACATTCATGCTGAACAAAAAAATAATTTGAAAAACGGAATTATATACTTAAAGGGGGGCGAATTTAGTGAGGAGCTTAGGGGTGTGCAAAATAAAATTACTTTATATGAGATTTCCGATTTTTTTAAAGAGCCATTTTTTGAAACAAAAAAAATAATTCATTTACCTATTCACTAATACGAATTTTTATGTTTTATGTGCTTTCAAAAGTTATTGGATTAGTGATTAACCCAATTGTTTGGATACTAGTTTTACTGGGTTTTGCAATATTTGTAAAGTCAAAAAAATATAAAAAAAGCTTTATAATTGCTGCTTTTATTTTTGTATATGTTTTTAGTAATAGTTTTTTGTTAAATGAAATTTTATATAAATGGGAATTAAAACCAGTTAACTATTCCGAGTTAAAACCAAGTTACGATTATGGTATTGTATTATCGGGAATGTTGTGGTATGATTCTGAAAGCGATCGGGTTAATTTTATGCAAAGTAGCGATCGGATATGGCAAGCAGTTAAATTATATAAAGAAGGTAGGATACGTAAAATATTAATATCGGGAGGCGCTGCTGATTTTTTCAACGAACCAGTGGTGGAATCAGTTATATTGAAGGATTTTTTAATAAAAATTGGAATTCCTGCGAAAGATATAATTGCTGAGCAGAATTCGAGAAATACATATGAAAACGCTCAATTTACAGCGAATTATTTAGATACAGTTAACTATTCTAATTTGTTGTTAATTACTTCGGCAACGCATATGAGACGATCAAAAAAATGTTTTTATAAAGTAGGTTTGCATTGCGATATTTATCCGGTTGATTATTATTCAGGTATTCGTAAATTTTCTATCGATAATCTTCTTGTTCCAAGTGCCCGAACACTTTTCAATTGGAATGCTTTTATTCACGAATTATTTGGGATGCTATCGTACAAAATTGTTGGATACATTTAACTTTCTGAACTTTCTTCATAAACAGGTAAGGATACGAAAAAGCTTGTGCCTTTTTCTGGTGACGATTTAAACCAAATGGTTCCGCCTGATTCTTCAACAATGTTTTTCACAATTGATAAACCTAAGCCAGTGCCACTGCTTTTTGTGGTAAAGTTTGGTTCAAATAGTCGATCTTCCATTTCCTTTGAAATACCAATACCATTATCGTTAATTTCAACAATTACATTTTTTTCTTGATGTAAAATAGCGATAGTTATGCATCCTGCCTTGTCTTTGTATGATGCTTGAATGGCATTTTTTAGCAAATTATTAAATACTTGAAGAAGCCTTTCTTTATCACCACTCACAAAAATATTTTTGTTTTGTGTTTCTATTATTTTGATTTTAGTGTGCCCTATATCTTTAAATAATTCACAGCTATGTTCAATTCTTTCCAGAATATTAACCTTTTCTAATTTTGCAATTGGCATTCGGGCAAATTGTGAAAAAGCAGTTGCAATTGATGATAAGCTATCGATTTGCTCAATTAAATTCTGAGAAAACCGTTGAAATCTATCGTCAAAGTCTTCATCCTTATTGCTCCAAGAGCGCTGCAAAAGTTGAACACTCAATTTCATAGGTGTTAAGGGATTTTTTATTTCATGGGCAATTTGGCGCGCCATTTCTCGCCATGCCGATTCTCGTTCCGATTTTGCTAAAAGTTTGGCACTTGTTGCAAGCTCATCAAGCATTCGGTTGTACTCAAAAACCAAATCAGCAATTTCATCATCGCCGGTATATTCAATGCGTTCATTTTCTTTTGAAAGGTTAATATTTTTAATGCGTTGTTGAACCAATCGTAAAGGCTGTGTTAATTTGTTTGAAATGTACACAGCAACTGCCATGCTAATGATAATTAAAAATGCATAAATGTTAATAAAAGCAACCACTACACGCATAAGTTCTTGTCGTAAAATAAATTCTTTTGAAAAGTAGGGTAAGTTAAGATAGGCCAATAATTTATTGTCGCTACTTGTAAATGGGATGTAGGCTGAATAATACTCTAGTTTTCCAATCTTTTCTTTTTGAACCAATCTTGCCTTTTTATTAATTATTAATTCGCAAAATGCATTTGAATTTATTTTAGAACTGGTTAAGTTTCTATCAAAAATCTCACTTCTTGAAGTTCCTACCATATTTCCTTCAAGGTCGTATAAGTTAATATCGGTATAAAAAACGTTTGAGAATTTTACTAATAAGCTATTAATATAATCAGGCGAAATGTCATGAATGTTTTGGGTATTTGCAAATTTGTGTTCTAATTCAACCAATACCGATTGAATTTTTTCACTTAAAATATTAAACTGATTGTTTTCAAATTGACGGAAAGTGTAATATATAGTTCCTCCGCCTACAATTATTAGCGACATGAATAGAATAATAATCATTGAATAAACAATCTTGTTTTTAATGCTAAAATTAATATCAATAAGTCTGGTTAATTTGTTGGCAAAAATTAATAGTACTGAAACCTGAATTAATAGGAATAGAAATATATATGTGAATGAAATTAGAATATTGTAAAAATGAACTGTAGGATAGCTTATTAATATTGTGTTATCCTCATCAGCGTTATAAAGTAAATGATCGTATCCTTCCGATTGGAAAAATGCAAATTCTTCATCGTAATACTTATACACCGACCGATCTAAAGCATATGGGAAATCTCCCGATCGAGTTAAAAGTTGATTGGAAACATATTTTGCATAATTTGTATTTCTGTAGTTGTCGTGAATACCAATGGGTTTTTCTAAAAGTAATTCGGGATATCCTAAAACTTCAAAATTGGGTTTTGAGCTTAATTCAAAAAACAGCGTTGCATTTTTCCAATCGTCTTTTAAGGGAATTTCAATCTTTAAAAAGTAATTAATTCCGCCCATATTGTTTTTTAAATAATACAAGCCTGGAATTCCCAATTCAATACCATAGTTTTCAATCAGGTTACCAAAAAAACCATGGCAATGTTGCCAATCATCCTCTTCCAAATCAATTAAAATACTGTCGGAATAGTTGCAAATTGTGAGCTGAAAAACATAACGTCCTAAATATCCGGTAAAATAGTTTTGATTTACATAATTCATTAACTTTTCATAATGGAATTCTTCATGGGTAAGTAAATTCTGAATGCTTGTGTCTTTTGGAATATCTTTAATAATATCGATAAAAATTATTTCGGCAATAGGGTCTTGTTCACGAGCTAAATTAACGGCAAGAACTTTGCTTTCATCAATACGCTTATTAAAATTTTTACTGCGTATAAAGTAGGTGGCAAAAGCTGCGAATAGGGCAATTATAATTACGAATGATGAAAATTTTGGAGTTTTTTTAAATCGGATAAACGCCCAATAGGTTAGGGCAAAAATAAAAAACAGAATAGAAATCAGAAAATTTGATTTTTTTATGGATAGGGCAATTGCTATTAAAATTAAGCCATAGGCAAATATTAGTATCAAGAACTTATTGAATGAAATGTGATTTTTTATTTGGGAGCAGGCTTTATCAAATAATAGAATCAAGCCAATAAATAAGATTACAATTATGAAATATCCCAGAAAGCTTAGTAATGACAAATTTAGAACGTCATAGGCTTCGTATTGAAAATTGGAATCGATGATTAAATGTTCAAATAGATAGTAGGAAAAAACACCGTACACTGAAAAAACTATAAACCAAAAAAATATTTTTAGCTGATTTTTCTTTTTTGAAAAATCTTTTAATTCAGATACTCCCAGTTTTAAATAGAAAATGAATATTAAATAAGTAACTGTAATTACGGTTATTAGTAATTCTCCAATCGATGGAAAGATGGAGGAAAAGGCTAAGTATTTTGGCTGAAATATTTCAAGTTCATACAATGCATTTGGAAAATTCAGATATTGAAAAAGAAAACGAAAAGCAATTACTGAAAATGAGAAAGCAAGAAATTTAACTATTGTTAATGGTTTTGTTTTAAAAAAAGATTGAGCAGCAAAAGTAAGTGATATTAAACTTAAAATTAAGAGGATTAAAGCTATTTGTAAACTTGTTTCTATTGACGATGATTCACTTGGTTTTAAACTAAATAAATAATCACCAGAACTATTAAAAATAGATTCAACGCTTTTTTTAGATCCTAAAAAAATGGTATGAGGTTTTTGAAGGTTAAAAGATGGATGGAATTCATTTTTTAAGAATTCATTTTCATAGGGGTAATTGTTTTTGATGTTTATTAATCCAACAACAGTAATTGAACCCTGTTTTTGCTTGCGAATTTCAACAAAGGCATTTTCTAATTTGGCAAAGTTTTTAGTATTGTTTAGCCAATCGGTTGTTTTTGGAACAACCAATGAGTTGTTGGTCCAGTAGTTAAGTGTTCCCCCCTCATATATGTAAAATGCAATTCCTTTTTCGATAAAAATTCTATTTAAATTTCTATAATTTGAATTTAGAAAGTCCGGTAATCTGTCTTGAATTTTTGCTTGTAATATGGTATCAATCCATTTATCGCTTTCGCTTTCTTTTTCTATTAGAATAGAATGAAATGACTGGATATCGGCTTCTTTTTCTTCAATGTGAATATCAAGTTTAGGAACAAAATGACTGCTTGTTATTAGCAAGAAAAATAGAATAATATATTTATATGAACTGATAATTCTTTTCATGGTAGCTTATTATATGTGATGATAAGGTTCTCCTTTTAATATGGTATGGGCTCTATAAAATTGTTCGGTAAATATGAGCCGAACCATTTGGTGTGAAAAGGTCATTTTTGATAAGGATATTTTTGCATTCGATTTTTCATATACATTTTTCGAAAAACCATAGGGTCCACCAATAATAAAAACAATTCTTTTATAACTCATTACAAAAATAGTATTTAACCAATTAGCAAATTCAACAGAGCTTTGATGTTTTCCTTTTTCATCAAGCAAAACAACAAAATCGCCAGGTAATATTTTTTTTAATAAAAGCTCACCTTCCTTTTCTTTTTGTTGATTTTCTGATAAATTCTTATTGTTTTTAATATCTGGTACAACTTCTAGCTCAAATGGCATGTATCTTGTTATGCGTCCACTGTATTTTGTAATACCTTCGTTAAGGTAATTATCGTCGGTTTTTCCAATTACAAGTAATAATGCCTTCATAAAAATAGATTTTTAAAGTATAAAAAGTGTGCCATAATTGATTTGATTCTTAATTCACACTTAATTTTGTTAATGATTAAATCTGATTAAATTTGTAATGATTATAGTAAAAACGGAAAATACAGAAATGTTTTTAAAGAAAAAAAAACTTCTACAAAGAACTTTTATTTGTATAATCGCTATCACATTGTTTTTTATAAATAATGGATATTCTCAAAATCAAACTGACTCTTTAATAAATAAGCAAATATCAAAAGCAATTCTTGATGGGAATGCCAATGATTTATCTATTTTATTTCATTCTCAAGTAGATATGGTTTTGCCTCAGCAATCGGGTATTTTTAGTAAAGTTCAGGCAAAATTTATTCTTAAAGAATTTTTTAAGACAAATATTCCAGAATCATTTAATATTATAACACAAGATGCAAATAAAGGTAGCAATTTTATTGTAGCAAAACTTCACACAGTTGATCAACATTATCGGGTTTGTTTTTTAACAAAAAAAACCCTAGAATCAACCTTGATTTATCAAATTATAATTGAAAAATAAATCAACAATTCTTTAAAATAGAAAATAATGAATAATTATATAAAAGACTTTATTAAACTTTCGCTTCAAGAGGATGTGGGAGATGGCGATCATACTTCGTTAAGCTGTATTCCAGAAAATCAAATAGGTAAAGCTCAACTATTAGTAAAACAAGAGGGTATTCTTGCAGGAGTTGCTATTGCAAAACAAATTTATCAAGAGTTCGATACGGAACTAAAAATAGAAGTATTTATTCAAGATGGAACACCTGTAAAAATAGGAGATGTAGCTTTTATTGTTACCGGAAGTGAGCTTTCAATTTTACAAACTGAACGTTTGGTTTTGAATTTTATGCAGCGTATGAGTGGTATTGCCACACAAACAAATTTGTATGCAAAAAAACTTGAAGGTTTAAAAACTAAAGTTTTAGATACCCGCAAAACAACTCCAGGAATGCGAGTTTTTGAAAAAATGGCAGTTAAACTTGGTGGGGGTGAGAACCATAGAATGGGATTATACGATATGGTAATGATTAAAGACAATCATATTGATTTTGCCGGGGGCATTCGTCAAGCCATTGAAAGAACAAAGGAATATCTTAAGAAAAACAATAAAGATTTAAAAATTGAGGTTGAAGCACGTAGTTTCGATGAAATAAAGGAAATTATGGAAGTTGGGGGAATTCAACGTATTATGATTGATAATTTTTCGGTTGAGGATACAAAAAAAGCTGTCCAACTTATAAATGGTAAATACGAAACAGAATCGTCGGGTGGAATTACTTTAGAAACACTTAGAGATTATGCGGAGTGTGGAGTGGATTACATTTCAGTTGGTGCATTAACTCATCAAATAATGAGTCTCGATTTAAGTTTAAAAGCAATTAATTAAAGTTTAAATGGGACGGTCAAAAATTGTAAATTGGGTTAATTCTGTGTATAAATTATATAGTGCAAAGGCTAAACATATATCGTTGCCTGGATTTGAAAAGGTTCCGATTTATAATGTGGGTGTTTTTTACAAAAATGGACTCTCAAACGGAGCTATTGGTGTAAGAGCTTCTGCCATATCATTTAATTTTTTTGTGGCACTTTTTCCTGGTATTATTTTCTTGTTTTCATTAATTCCTTTTATTCCTATTCCCGGATTTCAAATTGAGCTAACCGAGCTAATAAAGCAAATTTTGCCATCGAACACTTATATGGCTATTGAAAAAACAATTATTGATATTACTACCAATAAGAGAGTTAGTTTATTATCGTTTGGTTTTATTGCTGCCTTGTTTTTTAGTACCAATGGAGTTTCAAATATGATTGCTGCTTTTAATGCTACGGCAAATGCTTTTGAAAACCGTTCATGGATTAGTACACGTGTTATAGGTATGCCTTTGGTTTTAGTGTTGGTAATTTTAACTACCATAGGTACAGGATTAATTATTTTTGGTAAATACATATTAAAATATTTAGTAACAAAAAGCATCATTCATAATGGATTTTCTCAAGTGTTATTTATTTCTGGGCAATGGTTAATTATACTTTTTGTAGCCTATGTAAGTATTTCGCTTTTGTATTATTTTGCTCCTTCAAAAAGAGATAGATATAAATTCTTTTCTCCGGGCTCAACAGTTGCAACCATATTAATTATTTTAACTTCCTTAGCTTTTTCATATTATCTAAGTCATTTTGGAAGATACAATAAGCTTTTTGGTTCCATTGGAACTCTAATAGCTTTGTTAATTTGGTTAAATATAAATGCATTTGTTTTGTTAATAGGTTTTGAACTCAACGTAAGTATTCGAAATGCCCGATTATTTAAAAAGAATAAGCTGGAATTGTCTCAAAGTAGTCAGGAGTATGAAAAATTTTATCCCAAAAAAGAAGACTTATTAAAAGATTTACAGTAAATAATTTATATTAAAATACACGATCATGAAATTGTCTAAAATTATTATAATATCCTTATTCCTTATTGTTTCATTAGTAGTTAAATCGCAGATTACCGAAATTGGTTTGGCATCTTTTTATGCTGATAAATTTGATGGTAGAGTTACTGCTAGTGGAGCTATTTTTAATCAAAAAAAGTTAACTGCAGCTCACCGAACCTTGCCTTTTGGTACCACTGTAAAGGTAACAAATCTTGAAAACAGCAAAACGGTTGAAGTAACAATTAATGACCGAGGACCTTTTGTGAACGATCGTTCGATTGATCTTTCAAGAGCAGCAGCTGAAGAGCTTGATTTTATTAAAAAGGGTGTAGCTAAAGTAAAAGTTGAAGTAATTGATTTGAAAAAGAATAGCACAAGACCGGTAAAACATAATGTGGTTAAAGCTAAAGAAGAGCCAAAAGAAGAACAAGCTACTTTAACGGTTACGACTTCTGGGGTTGAATATTATAAAATTAGTTCGGAGTCTATAATTCCTGAAGGATTTGGGGTACAAATTGCTAGTTATCAAGAAGCTGCAAATTTAATGAAACGTTGCGACGAATTAAAGAAACAAATTAATAAAGATTTAATAATTCAGGTAGCTGAAAGCAATGATTCTAAAGTTTATCGTATTGTTATTGGAACTTTTAAATCTCGTGACGAAGCTCAAGAATTTAATAGTGGTTTAAAAGGTAAATTTAACGGCAGCTTTGTAATTTCTTTTTAATCAAAAGAATTATTCGCGACTTGCCTTGGGAAAAGTCAACTTTAAAATATTTCTTTATTCTCACAATGTGGGTGATATTATTACTCTCCCGAGTTCTCGTATGTTTATGAAGATAAAATAATGATGTATATTAAAATTTTATGGTTATCCTTATAAATACCTAAATTGGTTTTAATAAAAAAACTAAGGCTGAAAGCCTTGCATAGTTTAGCTTGGGGCATCGCCCCAAGAAATAGAACCTACAAAGAAAAGGGTGCAAGCTGAAGTCTCAATTTAAAAAAA
>JAEINW010000088.1 GCA_016342715.1 Salinivirgaceae bacterium
TGCACCTATTAATTAGTAAGCAAATAAGTTAATACATTACTAGCAAAAGCTTATTCAGTTCGAAATAAAATTCGATACAAATATCGGGTATTCAATCTTTTTTGAAATCTATCTTATAGTATCAAGTACAAAGCCTGCCTTGTTAGCAGACAGGTATCAAGTTTCAATACAAAACATATACATATTTCTTGATTACTTACGTGAGGGCTTTGCCGTTCTTGTGTCTGATTACCTGCCTACCGCCAGGCGGCCTTGATACTAGAGTTCTAAATCATATAAACACATAATTATTAGCATTCTATTAAAGTTTCTTATGCCGAGTTCAGCTTATTAATCCCATATTTTTTAAATGCCTAGGGTTCGATTGCTAAAATTCCAACCTTGGTTTTCAAAACTAATGCCGTGCATCAGAAATCTTAATCTTTTTAATAATTTCTTCGGCTTCGGGTGATAAAAGAAACTTGCGAGTAACTTCTGGAATGTGATTCATGAATT
Source organism: Salinivirgaceae bacterium (assembly GCA_016342715.1). GTDB lineage: Bacteria > Bacteroidota > Bacteroidia > Bacteroidales > SZUA-534 > JAEINW01. The sequence goes on from JAEINW010000088.1 coordinate 496, forward strand.
TATCCAACTCATTATTTTTAATAGCATCTCTAATTTTTGAAGCGCTAATAAATTGTTCACCTTCATCTACACAACATGTAACTCTTTCTAATTCAATGAGCTCAATGCCTTTTTCGGGCAATAGTTTTTTCATAGCCTGATTGTAGGCTGCGGTTGTTTGACAATAGGTTTCGGTTCCAACATAGCGCTTTTTTATTCCCAGTATAGGAATAATATATTGGCGAAATATATCGATATCCAATTCTCCCTGTTTAATTATGCGTTGTGTTTCCCGAATACTCTTTAAAAAGTAATAGGGAAAAGTTTTGCCTGAAACCACATAATCGCCCCCAGGAATCATGGTTACATTCGACAAATGTGCGATCCCTTCTTGTATCATATTCCAGCGACTTTGGAATGGGAATACTGCAAAATCTTCTTGTACCACAAATAAGTATAAGCATTCGTTTTCAGCAGCAGCTTTTTCAATCAAATATTTATGCCCATTGGTAAACGGATTGCAATTCACCACTATGGTTGCAATATCATTTGTTTTGGTAGCTTGTTTGTATTTTGCCAATACTTTTTGATAGGTAGTTATGGTTTTTGTTCCATATTCCAGCAAGGAAAATAAAGGTTTGGCTGAAGCAATATGTTTAAATCCTAATCCTTTGAACACAATTACATTTTCGGGTCTTGTATAGACAAAAACCGTATGGTATTTTGGAACAATGCGTTCGGTTAAGTGCGATACAATTTTTGACACCGCCGAAGTTTCGCGATATTTTGGTGCAACCGCAACATATTTTAACACATTTTGTTGAGATGAACCTGTTCCAATTATATCACCTTTCAAATTATACAAAACCATGGTATAATCGACACTTTCAGGATGAAAAGAAAAATCTAAAGCTGTTAAAAATTCTGAAACCAACTTTATATCAAAGCAGTTATCTAAATCAATTATTTCTTCTCTATAATCTGTATTTTCAATTAACATAACTTTGACTATCCTTTAAATTCTTTTTTCAATTGATATATAAATAGAGTAATCGCCAGCAAATCGGCTGATCCTCCTGGTGAAATATTTTTTCTTTTGCAATACTCCATTAAATATGAAGTCTCTGAAAACTCCATGGCTTTAATGGCAAATTCTTTTAATTCTTTCAAGGTTTGTATATCGCTTCTGTGCAAGATGTTGGTATCGTTATTAATCGCAATTATCTTTATCAAGACTTTTAATAGCTTTTCGTGAAAAACTTTTTGCTGGCTTGTTGCAAAACCATCTGCGAACAATTCTTGCATGTAAGGTAAAGCATATTCAAAAACGGTTGGCAAACCTTGTTCTATCTCCTGCCTAATTCCACCGGCATAATCTTTTCCGTAGGTATTAAAACACTTTTCGCCGTGCGATGTATTCTTGTTCCAGCCATTGCTCAACTCAATACTAACAATATCTTTATTTAAAAGCCCCAAAAGGTTTCTAAATAAATAGGTATCAAATGTTTTCTGTGTTTTTAATACCTGAGTAGCTACAAATACAGAAAAACCCATTAAAAAGATGATTCCTTTTTGAGTATTTACACCATGGGTTGATTCAAGCATAGCTTGTTCCATTTGCAGTCCGATGGAACGTAATTTTTGTAAAATTTGGTTATTTCGAATTCCATCCCAGGCATAAGCCAATTCAGCAATATCAATAAAATAAGTGGTTATTGCAGCCGATGAACTAATAAAAGTCAAGTAGTTCATATCTGTATGCGATCCCTGACTTTCAGGACATACTAGTCCAGGCTTTCCGGGCAACGATACTTCTAATAAAATTGATTGGGTGGCTAAAGCAGAAAGTCTTCTGCAAATATTAGTTTTTCGTTTAAGCTCCAAATAATTTTGGATCTGTTTATTTATAAACGCTCGTAATTCATGAACGGAATGTGTGCCTTCGTGCATACAATGAATGGCAGGTTTATCACATAAAAAACAAGCTTTCTTTTTACCTGAGGATATTGGATTTTGGTTTACATCAAATACATCCACATCTAATAATCTTCCCAGTATATGATTGGCTTCAAAAGCTTCCAGATCTTCTTTAATTGAATGCAGGCTATCTGCTTTCTCTTTTATCGGAATAATACAAATGTCACCGGCTTCATCGTGTTGTTTTATGATATTCGATGCATCAAAAGAAACTCGTGAGGCAATCAGATACATCTGCAATTCTTTAGCTACAAGTAAAAAGGTTTCTTTTAATAATTCGTTTGACTTTGGATAGCCTGGAATATTAAAATTAAAGCTAATGGTAGCATAGCCCAGCGCAGCAAACCCTTTTCTGATGGTTTGTCGTTGCTCTTTTGCTTTTAATATTTCGCTTAATATTTGCATTTCAATAGGTCTCTTGGTATGAAATAAATTTCCACGCAAAGTTCGCTAAAAAAGTTGCTAAGTATCTCAAAGATGCTAAGCAACTCCTCGCTCTTTGCGTGGATTTTTTCTTTATTCCTTTATCTGCTTAATTACATCAATAATGGTTCCGTCGCGGTATTCAACCACAGCAACTATTCTATCTTCATATTCAACGGGTTTTGTTTCGCCACAAATACCTCGTACTTCTTCTTCAAGATCCTCAATAGTTCGTATTTGAAGGTTTGATTGGGCAAATTGTTGCAACAGGTCTTTTCGCAAGGGATTGATACAAATTCCTCGTTCGGTAACCACTACATCAATAGTTTCGCCCGGAGTAACCACATTGTTAATTTTCTTTTTAATAATTGGAATACGTCCTCTGAACGATGGACAAACTACCACAGTCATATGAGCGCCAGCAGCAGTATCGGAATGTCCACCAGATGCGCCACGGATATCTCCTTCGGATCCTGTGATTACATTTACATTAAAGTTGGTATCTATTTCTAAGGCACCTAATACTACCACATCTAATTTATTAATAACACAACCGCTGTTATATGGATTCGCATAATACCCTGCAGGAATTTCCACATGGTTTGGATTATTTAGAATGGAAGAACTTACTGCTGCATCAAAACTTTGCACATCAAAAATTGCTCTAAACAGACCTTCGTTTAGCATATCTACACCGTAGGATGTAATACCACCAAGCAAAAAACTTCCTTTAATTTGCTTTTCTTTCATGGCTGTGCGAATAAATTTGGCAACTGCCAAAGATGCTCCACCAGCTCCTACCTGAAACGATATTCCATCTTTAAAATAATTTGATTTTGTAATGACTTCGGATGCTAATTTGGCAATTCGCAAATCCAATGGCGATTTGGTAATACGAGTGGTTCCCGTAGCAATCTTTTTAGGATCGCCAATGGAATCAACTTTCACTACAAAATCGACAAAATTTTGAGGTATCGATGGTGGAATACAGGGATATTCAACCAGATTATCGGTAACTACAATTACATTTTTTGCATATCGTGCGTCGATGCATGCATAACCCAAAGAACCAAATGCACTAGGACCATGCGATCCGGTGGCGTTGCCTTCTTCATCGGATGCCGATGCTGCAATAACAGCAATGTCTATGTTAATTCTACCAGTATGCACTCCTCGAACTCTTCCGCCATGCGAATGAATAACCGCTGGTTTTTTTAAATGGCCATGTGATATTGTAAGTCCCAATTCGCCACGAACACCCGATGAAAATATTCCAGTAATGGTTTCATCCATAATCATGGGAACAATGCCATCGTGTGCTGAGGTTAGCGATGAAGATGCCAAGGTAATATCTTTAATTCCCATAGCAGCAATAACTTCCATAACCTGCATTAATACCGCATCGCCACCACGCAAATGATGATGAAACGAAATGGTCATTCCATCATGCGGATTGCATGCCTGAATGGCTCTTTTTATCGATTTCTTTAGTTTGCTTTTATGTGGTAATATGGACTTGTTTGGCGGTGGAATGGAGGGTTCTTCCATAATGCCTTTTTTTAATTTTGTAAAAGAACCACTATAGGGCTGTAAAGCTCCTATTCCTTCAATATAAGCTGGAATTTCAATGCCAATCTTATTTATATATTTTGTTTTGCTCATTTTATTAAAACTTTATAAGGTATTCAGGTCGACATTTGCAATTTCCAACACACGTTCGGCACGAGCAAAAACGGGTGCATCAATCATTTTACCATCGATGGCAAAAACGCCCAATCCTTCGGCTTTTGCTTTTACCCAACCTCTATATATTTTCGATGCTTTTCTTATCTCTTCATCCGTAGGCATAAAGGCATCGTTTACAATGTCAATTTGCCTTGGATTAATCACTGCTTTACCAGAAAAACCAATTTTTTTTGCGTATAAAGTTTCTTCCCGTAATCCTTCTTCATCATCCACATCGGCAAAAACGGTGTCAATGGCATCAATACCATTAGCCTTCGCTGCCATTATAATTTGCTTTCTTGCATAATCGATACCTGCATTGTCTTTGGTTTTTTCAATACCCATGTCGGCGGTTAGATCTTGCCCACCAATGGTTATTGCATCCACACGTTTTGAATAGGCAGCAATTTGATATACATTTTGAACACCAACGGCTGTTTCAATCATGGCATGAATTTTCATTTTATCATGGGGTAAATTGTGCTTGTCTTCAATCTCCTCAATAATTCGTATTAACTCAGCCAATTCCTGAATCGATTCCGTTTTCGGAAAACGAATGGCATCTGGTTGTAGGGGAACAATTTCCTCTAAATCAGCCAAACCAAATGGTGTACTTATATGATTCACACGAACCGATACTTCGCAATTGTAATAATCTACATTTTGCAGCATGTTTCGAACCAAAATGCGGGCTGCATCTTTTTGATTTAATGCCACAGCATCTTCTAAATCAAGAAGAACACAATCGGCTCCGTAAACACCTCCGTTTTGCAACATGGCCGGATTATTACCCGGAATATATAGCATCGATCTACGGTTTTTTCTTTTTGCTTTTGCCATTTTCTTCACAAATTATAAAAGTGTACCTTTTTGAATATTCATAGCTCGCAACAGCGCAGCTTCAACTCTCGCTTCAATTGTATGGTTTAAGGCTCCCTTATCGGTAGCTACCATTTTAACATCGGCAATTTCGTATTTATCGAGAATTTTATGAATGGATTGTAATATATCATCACCATACTGAAGAATCACATTGGAGTCCAGCTCAATGTCTCTTCCAGTTCCCATGTCTGCCGGATCAATAAGAATCATAATATCACTCGATTCGAAGGTTCCTACCTGAGCGCTTTGAATTAGTTTCATTTTCTTGTCTATTAAAAAATGGTTGTAAAAAAAGAAGGTTTCTCGCAAAGAGCTAGGAGTTGCTTAGCAACTTTTTTAGCGTTCTTTGCGTGGAATAAATACCCTTTTTAGATACCCTCTTATTGATAATGTTATATTTTTTCTAAAATTGTATTCAATATTTTACTTGGTCGCATAGCCTCTAAAGCCAATTCATCATTGGGTTTATAATACCCGCCAATATCCATGGGCTTTCCCTGAGCACTAATTAATTTCTCAACAATTATCGTTTCATTTGCAGCCAGTTCTTTTGCAATCGCAGCAAAATGAGCTTTAAGTTCGGCATCTTGATTTTGTTCTGCCAAAGCCTCCGCCCAATACATAGCCAAGTAAAAATGACTTCCGCGGTTATCTAATTCACCACACTTACGTGATGGCGATTTATCATTCTCAAGGAATTTACCGGTTGCCTGATCCAAGGTTTGAGCCATTATTTTGGCTTTGGGGTTATTGTTTGTAATTCCTAAATGCTCCAAGGATGCAGCAAGCGCCAAAAATTCTCCCAAAGAATCCCAACGTAAATGTCCCTCTTGATTGAATTGTTGCACATGTTTTGGTGCCGATCCACCAGCTCCGGTTTCAAACAATCCACCACCGTTCATAAGCGGCACAATGGATAACATTTTTGCACTAGTCCCTACTTCCAAAATTGGAAATAAATCGGTTAAATAATCACGTAATACATTACCAGTTACCGAAATGGTATCTTTACCGTCTTTAATTCTTTTGCAGGAAAAACGAGTGGCCTCTTCCGGAGACATAATTTGAATATCTAATCCTGTAGTATCGTGATTTGGTAAGTATTTGTTTACTTTTTCAATTAACTGTGTATCATGGGCTCTGTTTTTATCTAACCAAAATATGGTAGGAACTTTGGTAGCTTTTGCTCGGTTAACAGCTAGTTTTACCCAATCCTGAATGGGAAGATCTTTCACTTGGCACATTCTCCAAATATCACCTTCCTCAACGCTATGTTCCAACATCGTTGTTCCCGAAGCAGCAAGCACACGAACGATTCCGTTGCCCGGACATTTAAAAGTTTTATCATGTGAACCATATTCCTCAGCTTTTTGAGCCATAAGTCCCACATTTGGAACTGTGCCCATTGTGGTTGGATCGAAAGCGCCATTTTCTTTACAGAAAGATATTACTTCCTGATAAACTCCGGCATAACTGCGATCGGGAATTACTGCTTTAGTATCGTGGCCTTTGCCATCGGCTCCCCACATTTGGCCTGAAGTACGAATCATTGCTGGCATCGATGCATCAATAATAACATCGCTAGGAACATGCAGATTAGTAATTCCTTTATCGGAATTTACCATGGCAAGTGCGGGTCCATTTTTGTAACATTCCTGAATATCTGCTTCAATACTTGCTTTTTGGTCAGCAGGAAGTGTAGATATTTTATTGTAAAGATCGCCTAAACCATTATTTGGATCAATTCCAAGTTTTTCAAATGTTACTGCATGTTTTTCAAAAACTTCCTTAAAGAAAACCGAAACAAAGTGTCCGAAAATAATGGGATCGGAAACCTTCATCATGGTAGCTTTTAAGTGGGTTGAAAACAATACGCCTTTAGCTTTAGCATCGGCAATTTGCTCAGCAATAAATTTACGAAGTGCTTTTTTACTCATTAGGGTGGCATCGATAATTTCGCCATCAATCAAAGCTGTTTTTTCTTTTAAAACAGTAACATTTCCTTTTGCATCAATAAATTCAATTTTAGCATTTCCTGCTGTTGCTTCTGAAATGGTAAGTGATTTTTCATTTCCAAAAAAATCGCCTTCGGTCATATGAGCCACATGCGATTTTGAATCAGCTGACCAAGCACCCATTGAATGTGGATTCTTTTTGGCATAATTTTTAACTGCTCCTGGTGCTCTGCGATCAGAATTACCTTCGCGTAATACAGGATTTACTGCACTGCCTTTTATTTTATCGTAGCGTGCTCTAAGAGCTTTTTCTTCTTCTGTTTGAGGATCTTCAGGATAATCGGGTAATTTATAACCTTTGGACTGAAGCTCTTTTACAGCGGCAATTAATTGAGGCATTGATGCACTAACATTAGGAAGCTTAATGATATTTGCCTCTGGTGTTTTTGCCAATTTTCCCAATTCAGCCAAGTCATCTGCTGTTTTCTGATCATCAGTTAAATAATCAGGAAAAGCAGCAATGATTCTTCCAGCCAATGAAATATCTCTGGTTTCAATTTCTACACCAGCTACACTTGTAAATGCTTTCACAATAGGAAGCAATGAATAAGTTGCCAAAGCCGGTGCTTCATCAACTTTTGTATAAATAATTTTCGATTGTTTTGTGGTCATTCTTCTTCGTTTTTAACGTTAGTTAATTGAATAAACTACCTCGCTGTAAGCAATCGAGGTATCAAGTTTGTGTATTTTTTAATATTCGCAGCAAGCTGCATAATAATCACCCATATTGTGGGATTAAATATCTCGTCTCTGATAAAGAGATTCTACTTTTTGTTCATCAAACTGAAGGTAAGCATATATTTCATCTTCGTTTGCTTTGATATTTTTTTCAAAATATGCCTGATATTCTTCAGAAGTAGGAATCTTACCTATAACAGAAATAATGGATGCAAGTTCAGCCGAACCCAAATAAACTTGAGCTCCATCGCCCATTCTATTGTTAAAGTTTCGGGTTGATGTAGAAAAAACTACGGCATTATCGGGAACTCTTAATTGGTTGCCCATACAAAGCGAACATCCGGGAGTTTCGATACGTGCTCCAATTTTGCTAAAATTCATGAATTGTGATTCCTCTTTTAATAATGACTGATCCATTCTTGTGGGTGGAGCCAAATAGGTTCGAACCGAAGGATTGAATTTTTCATTTTTCCACATTTTTGCTGCGGCTCTAAAATGTCCGATATTGGTCATGCACGATCCAATAAATACATCGTCAACTTTTGTTCCAGCGACTTCTGATAACAGTTTTACATCATCAGGATCGTTTGGACACGCAACAACGGGTTCTTTTATTTCAGAAAGATTGATTTCAAGAACTTCAGCATATTCAGCCTCTTTATCGGCTCTTAACAAGGTTGGATTTGCCAACCAATTTTTAGCTTCAGCAATTCTATTTGCGAGCGTATCAGCATTGGAATATCCATCTTTCACCAAGGCTTGCATTAAAGCTACATTTGACTTAACAAAAGATACTACCGATTCTTCAGACAGATTAATACAGGCTGCTGCTGCACTTCGTTCTGCAGAAGCATCGGTGATTTCAAAGGCTTGTTCAACAGTTATGTTTTCTAAACCTTCGAATTCTAATATTCTACCATTAAATACATTTACCTTATTCTTTTTAGGAACCGTTAATTTTCCTTGTTGGATGGCTACATATGGAATGGCATTAACCACATCGCGTAAAGTGATGCCAGGTTGTAAGTTCCCTGAAAATTTTACCAATACCGACTCTGGCATATTTAGCGGCATAAAGCCTAAAGCTCCAGCAAAAGCAACCAAACCCGAACCAGCAGGAAATGAAATTCCCATGGGGAAACGAGTGTGGGAATCGCCACCGGTTCCCACAGTATCTGGAATTAACAATCTATTTAACCATGAGTGAATGACTCCATCTCCTTGACGTAAAGAAACCCCTCCACGCGAAGTGATGAAATCGGGCATGGCTTTATGCATTTTAATATCGGATGGCTTTGGATAGGCTGCCGTGTGACAAAAAGATTGCATAAACATGGGTGCCTGAAATTTTAAACATGCCAATTCGGTAAGTTCATCGGCGGTCATTGGACCTGTGGTATCTTGCGAACCTACCGTAGTCATTTTAGGTTCACATGCAGTCCCCGGTAATACACCTCTTAAACCACAAGCTTTACCAACCATTTTCTGAGCTAAAGTATAAGCTTGATTTGGTTTGGGGTCTAGATTATCAGGTCGAGTAAAAATTGAATCTTCTGGCATTTCCAATACTTTTCTAGCCTTTTGTGTAAGAGCTCTACCAATAATCAGGTTTATTCTGCCACCTGCTCTAAATTCATCTTCTATGGTATTTGGAGATAATTTGAAAGTAGAGATTAATTCCCCATTTTCATTCTTAATCTCTCCTAGTTTTGTATTTATAATTACTACATCGCCATTTTCAATTTTCGATACATCAGTGGTAATAGGTAAACTACCTGAATCTTCAGCCGTATTATAAAATATTGGAGCAATGGCTCCACCCAATACAATGGCATCGTTTCTTTTATTTGGAATAAATGGAATGTCCTGACCAATGTGCCATAACAAGGAGTTTATTGCCGATTTTCTTGAAGAACCGGTACCAACTACATCGCCTGCAAAAGCTACGCGATGGCCATCTTTTCTCCACTGAGCAATTTCCTCATTTCCCCCAGGAAATCTTGAAGTTCCCATGGAAAGTGAATGCAGTGGAATATCTGGGCGACTCCAAGCTTCAGATGCTGGTGAAAAATCATCGGTATTTATTTCGCCTTCAACTTTAAAAACTTTTACTTTAATAAGCTCGGGCAAAAGGGCTCTTGATTTAAACCAGTCGGCATTTGCCCACGATTCTAATACTTTTTTAGCAGCATTGTTTGTTTTTGACAATACTACCACCTGATTAAAAGCATCATAAACCAAAGTAACTTTTGAAAGTGCTTTAATAGCTGATTCTGCTAATTCAGAAATTTGCAAAGCATCAATTAATGGTTGCACATTGTAACCACCAACCATAGTTCCCAAAATCTCAATAGCTTCTTCTTTTGAAATTAATAGACTAGTTGAATTACCCTTTACAATTTCATCGAGAAATTCAGCTTTAACTTTTGCCGATTCAGTAACACCCGGAGATATTCGATTCTTAAATAAATCCAATAAAAAAACCTGCTGATCGGCAGGCGGATTTTTAATTAACTCACACAACTCACCAGTTTGGCGAGGATCAAGTGGCAAGGCAGGTATATCCTGCTCTTTCCTTTTTAACTCATGTTTTGAGTAATTCTTAAAAAAGTTATTGTTTTGCATATAGCCCTCAAATAATTGCATTGTTCTTGGTTGTAGTTTGTAATAAAATTGTAGCAAATTTAGTAGGACAAAGTAAGGTGCTTCTAATTTGCTGACCAAATATTTTAAGGGTCATTAATCATGTTCTTAATCATTATTAATTTATTATGATAAAAAACATATTATTTACATATTAAACGTATATCGCTTCATATTATTGCTATTTAACACTAAAGTGAACTGTAAAAAACAATATCATTAGTTTTTGAAATGATATTATTTGAGCTAAAATTGTAAAGCTTTTAAGATTAAGAATGTGTTATAAATTATACTTTTTATTTGAAAATAAAGTTGTAAACTATTCCAGTTGAATTTAAACGAAATTATTCCAATCCAGCAAAACTGCTACTTAACTTAGCTCAACAAGGCACAAGCAAAAACCCTTCCTGCACTTGCCATAATTGCATCCTCAGTAATAACAACTGGTGCTTTAACAATTCCTTTTTTATCGTTCCCTGCATAAACTGAACCTTCAAGCAGAACCACAATCAATTTTGAAGTTTTTACTTCCTGATCTTGTTTCAATGTATAGCTTATTCCTTTTTCTAATGATTTTTGAATTTGATTTTCGGTTAAGGATTCATATTTTGGATGGCTTTTAATCAATGGTTCAGCAATATTTTTAGCCGCTGTGCTCCATAAACTTTCTTTAAGTTCATCCGATTCATTTAGCAAGCGTTGCAATTTTATGTATTTAATACGCAACACAGCTACGGGTGAATCTGCGGTAACCGTAACTTTATTCACTTGATTGGTTAAAATATTAATTACTCCTAAACTATCACCTAGTTTGCGCATTCGCAGAACCTTACCCTCTGTCATAACTTGCAAAGTTCCTCTTACAATAATAAATAAGCTATCTGCAGGAGTATTTTCCTTTATCAAACTTTCACCCAATGAATATACCTGATATTGAAACAGATCTACCACTTCATTAAATGTTTTTTCACTCACCGATTTTAGCCAAGACACCTCTTGCAGCAACTCTTTGGTTTTAGGCATTTTTATAATAATCGATGAATAAACGAGTTTTTTCATTCTCTCATCAATGCTTTCACGCATTTTGGCAGCCTCTTTTGAGCTAACCCGACCATTTTTCTGCAACCTTTCAAGGGTTCGCATTTCATAGTTTAATACCGTCCTAATTGCCTGACGAGTAGAAATTCCATCATATACCTCTGGAAAATTTTTCCGTATGGTTCTTATGAAAGTCTGTGCATACACCTTATTTTTCTTTATCTCCTTTACAACAATATCAAGACTCTTCTCTTCCTCATTTCTATTTTCATCATCGCTTAAATGCCTATACATGCTTTCAACCAATTTCAACGATTCCTCTTGTGCTTCTAATAATCCTCTTGCAGTATCGTAACTCACTGATAATCTTTCAAAAAATAATTGTTTTGCCCATCTACCAAAAATCCAACTATTTTGAAGTTTTGCTAGTAACTTTGGTGTTTTATACAGATTTTCCAAATCAGATCTATCTGATAAAGGCAAGGTTCCACCTGCATCTAAACCATCATTTATGGCATCTGACAAGTATTCTACAGCCCTAGCACCTATCAATCCTTCTTTAAATTGCAGCCAATAACTTCCCTTTTCTTTTTCTAATATTCTACTTCGCGTTTCTGATAAAGTATCAATTTCATGATTTTTTAGATTTATATCACTGGGTGCAGAAGGTAAAAACTCCGCCACAGCATTCCAATTGGCTGTTTTTAAAAATTTATTGCCTTTTAATCGCTCCAAAGCATTTTCTGAACTCGATCGTAAATATTGATTGGCATTATATATCATTAAAGCCCTTGCCGGTTTTAGTTTTGTTAAGCCTAATTTTTTAACCAACCAACCAATAGTGGTGGCATTAATTACTAAGGTTAATGTTACAATACCTGCTATTAAGGTTAAAAATTGATTACTAACTTCACTTGAGATATATTTTGGATCGACACCAGCAACAACTAATGCCAATGCTAATCCTATAGCTCCTCGTAATGCTCCCCACCAGAGAACGTATGAATCCTTTTTAGATATGCCATAGCCTAAACGTTTCATTACAGGAAAAAAAATAGCAATAACAATTGCTCTAATGATAGTAATGCCGATGTAAATAATTAAAAGAATTAAAAAATTATTAGCAGTTAGTACTGCCCTTTGAGCAATTACAACTCCAACAATTATAAATATTAAGGTATTCGCAAAAAATGCAGCTAATTCCCAAAATTCATGTAAAAAATGTTCTACTCCCGGACTAATTCTTGTTTTACCAACACTAGCCATTGCCAAACCCAATGCTACTAAGCCAAGCACTCCAGATATATGGAAAAAATCTTCAGCGATATAAAATGTTAAGTAGGCAGCAACAACAATAACTGTTATTTCAACCATTGCGTCGTTAAAAACACGTTTAACCCAGGCAATTGTAACTCCCCCAATTATAATCCCCAAAAGGATACCTCCTACGGAAACTCTGAAAAAGTCAGTAATTGGCAAATTACCAGTGGATGCTCCTGTAAGACCAAGAAAAAATACCATGAAAATAACAATGGCAGTACCATCATTCAATAAGGATTCCCCTTCGATTAAGGTTCCAAGTTTCTTGCTAGCACCCAAACCTTTTAGTAAGGATACCACAGCAACCGGATCGGTTGCACTTGCCACTGCACCAAACATTAAAGCCAAACTCCAGCCCCAATTTTTAAAACCAATACCAAAATATTTAAGCCCCATAACTAATGCACCAGTTAAAACCAATGCTATTATTATTCCGGGTATTGCTAAAATAAGTGCATTTGCAACCGACTTTTTAAATGTATGCACATCAATTGCAAAAGCAGCTTCAAATATCAAGGTTGGTAGAAATACAAATAGAATAAGATGAGGATCAATTTCTCCGGCCCACTTTAATGAAATATCAAGCGTACCCATGCCATGTTCAAACAATCCCATTCTGGATATAAAACCTAATCCCATTCCAATGATTAGCAACAAAACCGTATATGGTAAAAAACTTTTCTTGAAAAAATAACGGGTTGCTGCTCCAATAACCAGAGCAATTACCACAAAAAATAAGGGTTCCATTCCTCCACTATGACTTTCTGTTGAATGCTCATCAGAATCAGAATGATTACTATCAACATGTTCAGGTACAACTTTTTGAGTAGGTTCACTGTGCACTGTAATTTTATGATTTGAAGTATCTACCTTTTCGTGCTGTGCAAATGCAACATTATTATTTAATAGAATAAAACTGGCAACAATTAATGTAATCAGGAATATTGCTTTGCGAAACAATAATTTTTTCATGGTAAGTTGAATTTGTATAATTATCTAATATACTAAATTATAGAATATTATAACAATACAAATTCAACAAAATTGTTAAAGGCCGGCTATAAATGCCTTTATAATTTCTTTTGTATAATCATCAAATGAGAAATTTATTGCATTTAATCCATCCATAATTTTTTCGTAATTATCACCCTTATCTTTCACAATATTTCCAATAGTGCGTAATTCATCAAAGTATTTGAGGTAAGCAGTTTTTGAAAGCGGGTCGGAATGAGAACCTACTATAATTTCTGCATTATAGGATGCTAGCTTCTCTAAAAACGGAAAAAGTTTTTCAGTTGTATAATTCCATTCCTTTGCATATAGATTCATATATAGCGCATCGCCGATAAATAATACTTTCTGTTCGGGTATAAAAACTAATAGATTTTGTTCACAGTGGTCAGAATCGACACTTTCTAACACACAAGTTAAATTTCCCAAATCAATTTCTGTTTTTCCATCAATAATCTGATCTGGAATTTTCATCTTAATCACTCGATTTGGGTCAGGGTATTCCTTTTTTATATGTTCTGCACAAAATTCAATTTCAGCTCCCTCTTTAACTCTTTTATCCAATGCCAAATCAGTAAACGAATGCCTTGATTGTTTTTCAATTTCTGTTTTTGTATAATTATTTGCTATTATTGGAATATTGTAATATGAATTCCCAAAGCAATGATCCCAATGCCAATGTGTATTAACAAGTGCTTTGGTTTGTTGTAAATTCAGTTCCTGTATCTGTTGATTAAACAAATCAGCATGTGCATATGAATTTCCTGCATCAACAATTAGTGAATATTTAGTACCCGAAATAACTCCTAAAGTTGGTCGGTCGGTCACGGAATAATGAGGCAAAATATAGATGGAGTCTGATATTTTTTTTAATTGTTTGAGCATTGTACATTAATTCTATTTATTCCACGTAAAGATTGCCAAATATTCCGCAAAAAAGGTAAAAATTACAGTGCTTTTTGCTATTTGTATGTATTCTTTGTGCCCATAAGATAACTGCTCTTTTTATGATTTACGAACAAGGAGTGTCGAATAACGACTTTTGAATATTTTTTAACGGTAAAGAAATAATCATTATGATCATTGTATAAGTATACAATTATTCGGAAATTACATGTTAGATTAGAGCTTGATTTCGTAGATTAATAAAATTCACTATGGCACTATTTAAAAGACTGTTTTTTATTTTGCTGGTATTTTTAGCTTTTGGATGCATAGAGCGAAGCCAAAAAAAGAAAACTAAAAATACAGCAATGAAGCGGAGTGAAATTAAATTTGATTCAATTGAAAATGAGCTTGCACTTACTAATGTGGCAACAACTAAATTGGAAAAAGACGTGCTAGATTATGAATTTGTTCCTATTACCCCAGAAGAAAGGAATGGCATGCATCTGATATTTTCGCCAGAAAAAATATCGATTAATTGGCAAACATTAATTTCAAAAGAAAAGCTGCCAAAAACAGTTGAAAATCCCACAGGTATAGATGTGGATACACTTGTATTTGGAGATGTTGGAATATGTGAAATGTTTACAAGTCAACCTTATGAAAAAGTGGGAGTAGATACAAGTTTTAAATATTATGCAATTATTAAAAATAAAATAATAAAAATTGAAATTTCTTCGGTGGAAGCTATAGTAAGATACGAAGAACAAGGTGAGCCATCTTTTTATGGCCGTTTTATTAGTGAAACTGTTGATTTTGGGAGACTTTATTCATTTGTTATTATGACAAGTGATGAGTCAATACCAAATAAAGTAAAAGTACATTCAGTAACAGAAGAAGAATTTGAAATTAACTCAACAGCTAATGAATTAAAATTATTCTGGCAAGGAAAAGAATTTTCCGGATACACGGATGAATATGAATTAAATAAATCTGAAACATTATTGATCGAAATCGAAGGCGATTCGCAATATTTATTAAGCTCATGGGATCATTCAAAAGGAATGTGTGATCATTTTTTTCGTTTATTTTTACTTTCTGATGGAAAACTAAAAGAGATAAGTTTGAATGGATATGGATGTGAGATATAACATTGTTGAAATGCTTTTTTCTATTAATAATTGAGTCAAGTATAAAAAGGGATGAAATCGGGAAAAGTAAAAAATCTTAATACGAATGCTTATTATATTGACTCATACCCAAATTGAGCGATTAGCTATCGCTATTCTGCTCAATCGACTGAGTTATTGTAAGGTTTTTAAATTTTTCATTTCACTCAAATTGTGAAAACCAACAATTTCTAGGTCGGGGTTAACTCTAAGTATAGCGCTTTTCATTTTATTCAAATCGCTCAACTTAGGTCATAATTTAAAAACAATATAGCAATGAGAAAAATTATACTGATTTCAATCACCCTGTGTTTTGTAGGAATTCTAAACGCTCAAAATGTTCAATTGCATTACGATTTTGGCAAAGGGCGTCAAATGCTTACCACTACAGTGGAAATGTTCAAGCCCGATAAATTAGGGAATACTTTTTTCTTTATCGATTTTGATTATGGGAGCAAAGATTCTGGAGTAGAGGGAGTTTCTGGTGCTTATTGGGAAATTGCTCGTGTGATAAAAACCGAGAACATGCCTGTTGGTTTTCATGCCGAATATAATGGCGGTTTAGGACGAATTATAGCAGCCCCTGGTGCTTTTAGAATAAACGACTGTTTTTTAGCTGGGGTTGATTATTCTGTAAATGCAGCTGATTTTTCAAAAGGTTTTTCAATAAAAGGGCTATACAAATACATTGCTAACAAAGAGGATGCATCTTTTCAAATAACCGGAGTTTGGTATTGGAATTTTTTTGATGGAAAAATTACTTTTAAAGGGTTTGCTGATTTTTGGAAAGAAGACTCTGATTTTGATTACGATGAAAAAGCTGACGCTTGCTTTATTTTTTTAACAGAACCTCAGATATGGTATAAGGTAAACGAACATTTTTCGGCTGGAGGCGAAGTTGAAATTAGTTCAAATTTTGGAGGAAATGATGGTTTTATGGTAAATCCAACATTAGCAATAAAATATATTTTTGATTAGTATAATAAGATATCATACAATTTTTTAGTTAGCCCTATATATAAGTTAGGCACAAGGGTTTAAGCAATACAATATCTCAATCTGACAACTTTTTCTAAATCGAATTTTTCTACCAATAAGACAAATAATAATATAGCATTCCGACCCGCTTTTGCACTATCGTGCAATTATAAAAATACTATCGAGTATTAAGCACATTTGCTCCACTACGCTTCACAAAAAAGCTTAATTTTTCAAATTCATTAAATAGTTTTATTCTAAATTATTTTTACTTTTGCAAAAAAACAATACTTGTAAAAATACCCTTTGGGTATTCATACAAAGAAGAGTATGTTTGAGTGTCGTTTATTGAAGTGTTGTATACAATAAAATAAAAAAATAAATGGATACTTATTGGAAGAAAAAATCACAAGAAGAAATAAAATCAATTGTTTTCAAGGCTCTCGAGAGCAATGTTAATTATGATACGCAGAATATTTTAGGAGTCCCTGCATCACATTTAGATGATAAAGTTTTTAATCAAGATGCTTCATTTGTAAAAGATGCTCCTTTTATTTCAAGTCTTATTCAAAATCCAAATCATATTGGATGCCATACTTTAGGAAAATCAGAATCTTTTTTCCAAGGTACTCAGAATATCGAAAAAGATCTTATTAAAATCTGTGCTGTTGATATTTTAAAAGGCGAACCCGACGAACAAGACGGATACGTAGCTTCCGGAGGAACAGAAGCTAATATTCAGGCAATTTGGATTTATCGAAATTACTTTATTAATAAACATTCTGCAAAAAGGGAAGATATCTGTATCATCTGTAGCGAAGACAGCCATTACTCAGTAGATAAAGCTGCAAACTTATTAGTATTGGATATTTATAAAATACCAGTTGAAAACGATACTCGTGAAATAAAGGAAGAAAAAATAAGAGAAGTAATCCTGAAGGCTAAAAAACAGAATAAGAAGTACTTTATTGTCATATGTAACATGATGACAACCATGTTTGGTTCTGTTGACAATATTGAAGCTTACACAAACCAATTCACTGATTTATCTTGTGAATTCAAACTACATGTAGACGGAGCATACGGAGGTTTTTATTATCCGTTCACGAATGAGAACAGTCAGCTAACATTTAAGAATCAAAATATTTCTTCATTCACTCTTGACGCTCACAAAATGGCTCAAGCACCATACGGCACAGGTATCTTTCTGATTCGTAAAGGATACATTCAGAATGTTAATACCCAACAAGCCAGTTATGTAGAAGGAGAAGACTTTACGCTTATTGGTAGTAGATCTGGAGCAAATGCAATTGCAGTATGGATGATATTAGTCAAGAATGGACCATTTGGATGGCAAGAAAAAATGTTCATTTTACAGAAAAGAACAGAGTGGATGTGTAAACAACTTAGCCAATTAGATATTGAATATTATCGACACCAAATGTCAAATATCATAACTATAAGAAGTAAATACCTAAATAAGGAAATAACATCCAAATTTGGTTTGGTTCCTGATAATCATTCTGCCCCACAATGGTTCAAGATTGTCATTATGGATCATGTGACAATTGAAAAACTAATTCTGCTAATTGATGAAATCAAAAATACTGTACACAACAAAGTGCAGAACGTTGATAATCGCTAAACGCAGCTACCGTATTTGCATCGAGCGTTATGATGGAATTATGTTTAATGAAAAGTTCGCATTAAGAATTTTAATCTAATGAAATATTTAATCCATAAAAAAGAGACAAGGTATCGGAATCGAATTCCATTTTTTCGAATTTAAGTAAAAAAAATAATTAAGTGTCTGTATTGTATTTTGTTTAAACTTCTAAGTGTAAATCTATTTTTACAGTTTTTGCATATCAGAACTTGAATATTATAACAGCGTCTATTAATTAAAGTGAATCTAAAAAGTAATTACGTTTGGTAACAAACAATATAGCTAATGGTGGTAATGGTAGCCCGTTTCAGGCGATTTTTCACCTAGATTTCTTTGTCCTTGCAGATACGAAATCAGCAGAAAATCCACCACTAGCCATATTGCAATCGAAAAAGACTGTCTTTCTCCCAATTAAGACAGTCTTTTTAAATTTTAGAAGAATCATTCGTTTTTGTTAATTTCCATTTTAAAATTATCTAGATCATTTGCCATATCAATATTTTTCTGTTTTAACTCTTCTATTTCGCCCATTAGTTGAAGCAAATTGTTTTGCATATCGGCAATGTCAGCAGTTTGTTTATTAATAATTTCTTGTGACTCTTCTAATTGCAGAACATTATCTTCTAGTTTCAGAGAGGCTTTTTGTAGTGCTTTTATTGCTGCAAAATTTAATCCTGATAAATTATGAATAAAAACCGGAGATCTGTCTTTATTATTACCTGCGAAAAGCTTAATTAAATCGTCATATGCTGGGCCAATTTTTACTGTTTCAGTTTTATCCTTAATTTCATTTTTTTTGTAAACTTCAATTGTTGAGTATTTAAGCAAAATATCAGTAGGGTCAATTTTCTCAGCATCAGAGACCTTAAATAGCCCTTGATAGTAATATCTAGTAGAGTCTATTTTTTCTTCTTGAGAAAAGGCGAAATATGAAATAATAGTAAGTAAGAAGATTAATAATAGGTTTTTCATAATTAAGTAGTTTTTAATTTTATACATATATCGTTACAGCGAGAAGTAGGAGGGATTTAACTGAAATACAGCCTGCTTTTTTGCTCAGTTTCAAATATAGAAAAAGTTAACGAGAACCACCTTAAACCCGCTTACTTTTGCGCTGCTGTTGTGTGTAGTTTATTATTTTTTGTTATTTTCAGTTTCAACATTTTCATTAATCATACGTTCATAGACCTGCAATAATTGATTCTCACTATTTAAAACATCCCTTAAATACAAGCTAACAATCGTTTTGCTTTCTTTAGAATCAGCCTTGATATTCGGATACACAAAATCAGAAAATCTTTCTAATTTAGTTTCAATAAGGTCTGATAAAAACTTCATATGGTAAAGTGTCGACATTATTTCTAAATCAATCAAATTAATCTTACTTCTTTTATAAAATTCCAATCCTGTATTGCTCAATGTGTTGAATTGTACACCATTTACTTTCTGGAATAGGTCCATAATTGCGATATTATCATCACTATATTTTGTAATTGTGTCTAATAAATCAGTATGGCTCTCAATCACTCCATTTAAACTAGAATAGTTTGTTCCAACTTCACTATTTATGGTTTTGATTGCAGCTCTGTGATACTCTATTGCTTGATTATTTTCTTTATGGTTGCTTATAAATAAAGCTATCAGAACACCAATTGTAACTATTGTAAGTTCTTTTAAATAAGAAGTAATTTTTTCCATTCTTGAATTTGCTTTCATAATATTAACTAAATATAAAAATACTCATAATAATTCTCTTTATTTCTACCCAAATTGAGCGATTAGCTATCGCTATTCTGCTCAATCGACTGAGTTATTGTAAGGTTTTCAAATTTTTCATTTCACTCAAATTGTGAAAACCAACAATTTCTAGGTCGGGGTTAACTCTAAGTATAGCGCTTTTCATTTTATTCAAATCGCTCAACTTAGGCATTGTCAATAAATAACATTCTCATAATATTAATTTAATTATTATCTTTGCAATAAAAACGATGCAAAGT
>JAEINW010000089.1 GCA_016342715.1 Salinivirgaceae bacterium
ACCTTGTCAGGTCAAATCTGTCAGCGTGCGTAGCTCCTGACAGCATTTGTACATATAATAAGCCCTTATAATTGCTGTGTCTGTACATATGAACTTATCTACTGACCTTCTAATTATTTATTTTCCAACGGTATTTTCAATTTCTGCGATAGTAATTGGAATGCGATCGCCAATAAGTTTACAACCATTGTTAGTTATTAATAAATCATCCTCTAAACGAATGCCGCCAAAGTCACGATATTCATTTACTTTATCGAAGTTTATAAAATCGTTGTTGATTTTTTCAGCTTGCCATTTATCAATTAAAGCAGGAATAAAATAAATTCCTGGCTCGTTGGTAATTACATAACCTTCTTTTAGCTCTTTTCCTAAACGTAAATAAGCGGTTCCAAATTGATCAATTGGGCGAGTAACATCGTCGTATCCCACATAAATTTGACCTAAATCTTCCATGTCATGAACATCGAGTCCCATTTGGTGGCCTAAACCATGAGGGAAAAACATAGCGTGAGCACCCGCTTTTACGGCAGCATCTACATCGCCTTTCATTAAGCCTAAATCTTTTAAGCCGCTAGCAATAACTTTTGCTGCTAGCAAATGAACCGATTGATAAGTAATACCAGGTTTACTTGCTGCTGTGGCAGCATTGTTGGCATCCAAAACAATTTGGTAAATTTCTTTTTGTTTTTGTGTGAATGTTCCATTTATAGGTGTAGTACGTGTAAAATCGGAAGCATAATGCATTAACGATTCTGCACCGCAATCGGTCAACATCAGTTTGCCTTCTTTAAGAATTCCACTGTGATCGTGATTATGCAGGGTTTGCCCGTTTTGCGTTAATATTACAGGAAACGAATAGTGTCCACCATATTTTAATGGGATGGCTTCGATGGTTCCGGCAATTTTTTGTTCCGATTCTCCAGCAAGAGCCATTTTCATACCAGTAACGTGCATTTCATATCCAATGGCACAAGCCTTTTCAATTTCAGCAATTTCAAATGCATCTTTAACCTCACGCAATTTTATTACTGCTTTAACCAATTCTAATGAACGGTATTCATTTACTCGGCTTGGATGCAATCCGAAAACTTCGCTTAAAATGATTTTGCTTTCGCCACGGTAAGGTGGTAAATAATGAACTTTTCGTCCTTGAGCAACTACTTCTTTAACCTTATCGAATAATTTATTGAATGGAGCGGAATTTGCCACGCCAATTTTTTCAGCTTTGTCAACCAATTTTGGTTGAACGCCCATCCAAATAATATCTTCAATCTCCACATCGTTTCCAAAAAGGAATTCTTCACCCGATTCAAAATCAATAATAGCTCCCAATCCCGGATGGTCAATTCCGAAGAAATATAAAAACGAACTATCTTGTCTAAAATGGAAGGTATTATCCATGTAATTCATTGGCGATTCCACATTTCCTAAAAACAAACCAACACCTTTGGTCATTAATTTTTTTAGATCCGCGCGACGGCGAACATATACTTCTTTTTTGAACATATTTTTATTTTTTAGTTTTTCAAGTCACCCAAAATACCATTGTTTTTCTTTATAAGCAATTTAATGAATCAATTGTTTAGCAGTTTATTCCTATGATTTTGGTTAGCTTACAACAGCATTATATATATCTGTCAAAATATATAGCAAAAAACGCCTCAACTTTCTTACTTTTGATTTTGAATAAAATAGGGTGATGACATTTTTTGAATTTAGGGGTAAAAAAATTGCCTATACGTATCGTGGCCAAGGGTTCACAATTGTGTTGCTTCATGGATATCTTGAAACAAAAGAAGTCTGGAGCTCCTTTGGCGATAAATTAGCAGAAAATTATAGAGTAATTTCCATTGACATTCCTGGTCATGGAGCCAGTGAGCAGATTCAAGATACACATTCTATGGGTCTGATGGCAGAAGCTGTTGATGCCTTATTGGCAAATTTACAGATTGAAAAATGTTTAATGATTGGACACAGTATGGGCGGTTATATTGCTTTGGCTTATGCCAATTTGTTTGCTCACCGTTTATTGGGCTTAACTTTATTCCACAGTTCAATTTTTGCCGATTCTGAAGAGAAAAAAGCAAACAGGTATAGAGAGCTAGATTTTATTCGTAAGGGAAAAATAAACTTGCTTATTAATGCAAACTTGCCCAAGACTTTTGCCACGCAAAATTTATTGCGCTTTGAGCAAAAAATAGAAATGATGAAATATTTGGCTCAAAACCATAGTAAGGATGGTATTTGCTCCTTATTGCAAGGAATGATAGAAAGACCAGACAGACAAGAGCTAATGTATTTCTTTAAAAAACCAATTCTTTTTATTTTTGGCAGAAATGATCAATTAATTCCTCAGGAAGTAGCTGAAGAAATGTTAGAGATAAACCCATTTGTTAAAAGCGAATGGCTTGAAAATTCAGGGCACATGGGTTTTATTGAAGAACAAGAAAAATCACTTATCATAATTTCAAATTTTGCCAAAGCCATTCAAATTCAAATAAGCTAGTAAAAATGTTATCTTTGCCTAAATAACACTATAACTCTATGCAATTCGCCGATATAATTGGACAACAAAAAATTAAAAACCATCTTATTAATACGGTTAAAGACAACCGGATAAGTCATGCTCAACTATTTTTAGGTAACGAAGGGAATGGTACTTTGCCTTTGGCCTTGGCCTATGCAAAATACATTATGTGTTTAAATCGAGGCGAAACCAAAGCCTGTGGTGAATGTTCGTCGTGTCGTAAGGTTGATAAACTGCAACATCCCGATTTGCATTTTGTTTTTCCGGTTGTAAAACCGACAGGGAAAGACAAAGTGGTTAGCGATACTTTTATTAGCGAATGGCGTCAGTTTTTAATAAACAATCCCTATGGTTCGTATAACGATTGGTTGACTGCCATTGATGCCGGGAATTCTCAAGGAATTATTCGCGTTGACGAGGGTCGCGAAATTATTCGCAAGCTAAATATGAAATCATTTGAGTCGGAATACAAAGTGATGATTATCTGGTTTCCTGAAAAAATGAATGCCGAAACTGCCAATAAATTACTTAAACTTATTGAAGAGCCTCCAAGCAAAACCCTATTCTTTTTAGTATCCGAAAATTCAGAATATATTATTAGCACCATCCTGTCGAGAACGCAATTGGTTAAAGTCCCTCGAATTTCAGAAGATGAACTATTTATTGGTTTGCAAAAAATCCACAATTTAGATGAAAATAAAGCGCGTCAAATAAGTCGCTTGGCCGAAGGAAATTATAATCAAGCCAAAGAATTTATTGCTTCGTCAGTTGATTCATTGCAAAACTTTGAAAACTTTACTCAAATGATGCGACTGAGTTATACGGGTAAGTTTATCGAACTTATTAAATGGGTAGATGAAATTTCTCGTTTGGGTCGTGAAAAACAAAAAGCTTTTTTAACCTATAGCCTGCGAATGGTTCGTGAAAATTTGATTATTAATCAAAAATTAGGCGAAAACTCAAGACTTACTGATGATGAAGGTAGTTTTGCATCAAAATTTTCGAATTTTATTCATCCAGCGAATGCTCCTATTTTAAGTATGGAAATTGATCGTGCGTACATGCATATTTCAAGAAATGCCAATGCAAAAGTCGTTTTTTTAGATCTTTGTATTAAGTTAAATGTGGCCTTAAAGAAGCAAGAAGAGAAATAAAAAAAAATTTAAAGTTGACTATCCCCGAGGTAAGCCTCGAAGAATTCTTTTGATTAAGCTTATCAGAATCTTATTCTTTCAATCTCAGGGCTACAAATATAACCGCTAATCCAGCAATGAGTAAGCCAATTAGTCCAATTAACAAAGCGTTTCTTAAAATATTATTCGAGGCAACATTTAGTTCTTTTGCAGGAACTTCAATGCCCAAAGTCCAGTTTTTAGAAATGTTTCCAACTTTAATGGGTTTAAAACTCACAAAATATTCTTCATTATCATCGGCATTAATATAAGTAAATTTTGAACCCTTATTGCTTGATGTTTTCGCCAGAGCATCTTTAAAAACAAGAGTGTCCACTTTAAGTGATGTCAAAAATTGTTCTCCTACTAATTCCTCATTTGAATGACCAACTATCATTTGGTTATTTGCAATAATATAAGCTCTGGTGTTACTAAAGGGTTTAATTAATTTTGTGTATGCCGCAAAATGCTCCAGTGAAATGTCAATTCCAACCATACCCTCACACACTCCATCTACCGATATTGGAACTACTACGGTTGACATTAAAACACCCTCTAAGCCCGGAGTAACTGCATCATAATAAGGCTCCCAAATAGTTTCTTCGTTTAAATCACGGGTCGTATAATAATCGTTTATAATAATATCATTTGTGGTATCAACTATTTGTTTTACGCTAAATAATTCATCCATTATCCTGCACGAAATGTTTCTAACTCGTCCGTTTAATTTATTATAGTTTTTATCGAGAGCTTTTAATTCCCAATACAAACAAACAGAAAGATATTCGGGATAGGTTTCCATAAAATTTTGCAAAACATTATCGTAAATGGGTTCAAGAGTCTTGTAATCAAAGTTGTGATGCCCTTCAAACACACTTACCAGAGTTCTATTCGATTCCAAAACTTCTGTTAATCCTTTCTCAATTATGTTTTTGTATTCACGACCATAGGCATCCACAATTTCCATCGATGTGCTATGAGATTCCTGTTTAAGTGACTTTTGCAAATATGCCAAAGTGATTAAAAAAACTATTCCACATAAAATAATGGAAGCAATCAGCAAACTATTATTTTTGAATTTAGTATTCATAACCCAATATTTAAGTTTGTTGTATAAATTTATTAAATTCATTGGATAATCTTTGCGATCTCCAGATTATAATTTCAAATTATTCAACTAAAAAAGTCATTGCTTTTATAAATTTTTTAAGAATGATTAAGCAAAACTTTCACATTAAATGATAGATATCCCCTGTTTTTCTGTGTTAAATATTAATTAGCATAAATAAAACACAAGCTTTTGCGTGTAAATTCCAACTATTTTTAGTTGTTTTTATTAAATGACGAAATTCATTTATTTGCCTCATACATGCAGCCAAACAGTAGTTTGATTCGCCATAATGATAATATTGCAGGAATATATACTGCTCAAATGAATATTCATGGTTTTTTATTCCGAAATAATGTTTACCTTTATTCTCGATTTAAAAACGAAGGTTTTAAGCAGGTCATCGCTTTCAAAAGCAAAGCATAATATAAAGAGTTGAGACAGTTATTAAAATACAATTTTGAAGTGTCAATCAGGTGTTCTAAATTTACAAGAGAGACAATAAGAGTTCATAATATATTTATAATAAAGTAATTAATATTTTTAATCAAGATAAGATATATGGAAAATATTGAAACGAAAGCTTTAGGAATGATTGAAACCAGAGGTTTTGTTGCTATGGTTGAAGCAGCTGACGCTATGGTAAAAGCTTCAAAAGTTGAATTGGTTGGTTATGAAAAAATTGGCGATGGTTATGTAACTGCTATTGTACGTGGTGATGTAGCATCGGTGAGAGCTGCTGTTGACGCTGGAGTTAAGGCTGGTGAAAAAGTTGGTGAAATTGTTTCAACTCATGTGATTCCACGACCACATGCAAATGTTGATAGCGCTTTACCATTGAGTACAAAAACAACTAAAACTGGAAAATAGACATGATTGATTTAAGAACATATATTGTTTTAGATTCATTGCAATTGCAAATGGCATCTTATTTATCTACCGTTTCGCGTGGATATTTGCCAGTAGCTGGACAAACTTGCTGTATTATTGAGATCGCTCCGGGTATTGAAATTAATGCCTTAACCGATGTGGCTTTAAAAACAACAAATGTGACTCCCGGAATGCAAATTGTTGAAAGAGCTTATGGAATGCTTGAGTTTCATTCCGATAGCCAAGGGGATACCCGTATGGCTGGAGAAGCTGTTTTAGCTAGAATTGAACAAAGCGAAGATCAAAGAATTAAGCCAAGGGTTTTAACCAGCCAATTAATTAAAAACGTGGAAGATCATCACGCACAATTAATTAATAGAAATAGATACGGGTCGATGTTGTTAAAAGGCGAAACCTTATTTATTCTTGAAGTTGAACCTGCAGGTTATGCATACTTCGCTGCAAACGAGGCTGAAAAATCTGCCAACATCAATATTATTGAAGTGATTGGTTTTGGTAAATACGGCAGAGTTTATATTGGCGGAGACGAAGCTGAAGTTCTGGAATGTAAACAAAACGTTGAAAAACGTTTGTCTGAAATCACAGGTAGAGAAGACTGTTAATACTATAAAAGATAAATTAAAAAGGAGAATCATATAATGTCAGAAAATAAATCAGAAGCTTTAGGAATGATCGAAACAAGAGGTTTTACTGCAATGGTAGAAGCCTGCGATGCAATGCTTAAAGCAGCAAAAGTTGAATTGGTAAATTACGAAAAAATTGGTGGTGGTTTTGTAACTGCTGTTGTTAGAGGTGATGTTGCCTCTGTAAGAGCTGCTGTTGATGCTGGAATTAAAGCCGCCGAAAGAGTTGGCGAAGTTGTTTCGTCACATGTAATTCCTCGACCTCATGCTAACGTAGATAGTGCCTTGCCAGTAGTTAAAAAATAGATTTAAGAAAGCTTTAAAGGGTTTTATTATCAAATGATTTTAAACGCTTCGCTCGTTTTTAATCGAATAATAAAACTTCCTTTTTTCTACCAAAACAAATAATTATGATTATAGCACGAGTTGTTGGCACCGTTGTTTCAAGCCACAAATCCCCAAAAATTGAAGGTATTACGCTTTTACTCTTAGAAAAAATCGATCCGGTTACCCTAAAAGGGAAAAACGATTTTGTTGTTTCTATGGATAGTGTGGGTGCTGGCGTTGGTGAAATTGTTTTTTATGTTTCAGGAAGCAGTGCGCGTTTGACCGAAGTAACCAATGGAAAACCCACCGATTCTGCTGTAATTGCTATTATTGACAGCATTGAAAAAGACGGAAACCATACCTACCAAAAAAATTAATTTATGTTAATCGCTAAAGTAGTTGGAACAGTTGTTAGTAGCTCATGTAGCTTAGAAATTGAAGGCCCACGGTTTTTGTTAGTCGAGAAAACCAATGCATCGGGTAAACCAAAAGGTGATTTTTTAGTTGCTCTTGATATGGTGGGTGCTGGTTACGACGAATTGGTTTTTATTTCAGAAAGCACTTCGGCAAGAGAAACAGCATATACCAAAAACAAAGCGGTTGATGCTTTAATTGTAGGTATCATCGATATGATTGATGATAATGAAACCATTGTTTACCAAAAATAACAATTAGATGGAATTAACCGTATTAGGCGTTTTGGAATTTGCTAGCATAGCTCTTGGAATTAAGGCTCTGGATGAAATGGTAAAAGTAGCTCCTATTCAAATTTTGGAAGCAAAAACTATGTGCCCCGGTAAATATTTAATCGTTTTTACTGGCGATGTTGCTTCCGTTGAATATTCCTTTAATAAAGGAATGGAAACCGGTCAAAGTCACATTATCGATTACTTACTTCTTCCAATGGTGCATCCACAAGTAGTGGCAGCTATTGGAAAAATTAATAAAACTGATCTTTGGGATGCCATAGGTATTATTGAAACACTGTCGGTGGTTTCAAGCATTGAAGCTGCTGATATTGCCGCCAAAAAGGGTGGGGTTTCTATTGTTGAAATACGGCTGGCCATTGGCTTTGGCGGAAAATCATATGTGAAAATGATGGGAAGCCTTGACGAAGTTCAGGCGGCAATGGAATCAGGAGTTGTATTGGCCAAAGAAAAAGAGTTGTTGTGCATGGACGTAATCATACCGCAGCCACACAAAGAGATCAAACCATTTTTTATGTAATTGGAGGGTATAACATTGGATAATTTAGAACAAAATATACGTCAATTAGTAGGACAGGTTATCAAAGATATGAATTTGACACCTGAGCCTGAAACCAACACGGAAAATATTGGAGCACATTCAAATTTAGATAGTGCAGTAAATGCCGCTGATATTGCATTTAAAGAATTTACTCTGGTAAATCTTGAAACCCGAAAAGATATTATTGAAGAAATGAGAAAAATTTCTTTGGAAAATCGGGAGCTTTTATCGAAAATGGCACATGAAGAAACTGGTATGGGGCGATGGGAAGACAAAATTCCAAAAAACCTATTGGCCATAAATAAAACACCCGGTGTTGAAGATATTGTGCCCGAAGCCTTTTCTAATGACAATGGACTTACCTTGGTCGAACGAGCTCCTTACGGAGTTATTGGATCTATTTCGCCAAGTACAAATCCTACAGCAACAATAATTAGCAATGCCATTGGGATGGTTGCTGCCGGAAATGCGGTAGTGTTTAATACCCATCCTTCGGCAAAAAAAGTGTCTTCGTTTTTAATCCAATTGCTTAACAAAGCCATTGTTTCAAAGGGTGGACCTAAAAACTTATTAACCTGTGTAGCAGAACCTACCATAGAATCGGCTAAACAATTAATGAGCCATAAAAAAATTGCCATACTTGTGGTAACAGGCGGACCGGGTGTGGTTAAAGTGGCCATGAATAGTGGCAAAAAAGTAATTGCAGCAGGGCCTGGTAATCCTCCGGTGGTGGTTGACGAAACTGCCGATATTGCCAAAGCAGGTAAAGATATTGTAGATGGCGCAAGTTTCGATAATAATGTAATTTGTATCTGCGAAAAAGAAATTCTTGTGGTTGAATCGGTTGCCGATCAACTAATTAAAGAAATGGTAAAGAATAGAGCTTACTTACTAAATAAAGAACAAGAAAAAAAAATTACCGAACTAATTATTATTGAACCCGGAAGAGAAGGACATGAAGGGCTTATAAATAAAAAGTATGTAGGAAAAAATGCAAGCTTAATTGCCAAAGATGCCGGAATAGATGTTCCGGATAATGTACGCTTATTAATTTGTGATGTTGACAAAGACCATCCATTGGTTTGGACTGAACAATTAATGCCGGTAATGCCTCTTGTTCGCGTTCCGAATGTGGATATAGCCATTGATTTGGCTGTTGCGTGTGAGCACGGATTCAGACATACAGCAATCATGCATTCCTTAAACATTGCCAAATTAAGTAAAATGGCAAAAATAATGAACTGTTCCATATTTATAAAAAATGGTCCTAGTTATGCAGGTTTAGGTTTTGGCGGAGCAGGTTTTGCATCATTCACCATTGCAAGTCCAACGGGC
Source organism: Salinivirgaceae bacterium (assembly GCA_016342715.1). Taxonomy (GTDB): domain Bacteria; phylum Bacteroidota; class Bacteroidia; order Bacteroidales; family SZUA-534; genus JAEINW01. The sequence goes on from JAEINW010000089.1 coordinate 9,232, forward strand.
GAAGGTGTTACTCGGGCACGCACATTTACCAGAGAAAGACGCTGTACGGTAGTTGATTATTTTAGAATAATATAAAAGATATGAAGTTTGGCAAAGTATTAGGACGAGTAGTTAGTACTGTAAAAGTTGAATCCTTTGAGGGGCTTAAACTTCTATTAGTACAACCTATTAATGAAAAAAAGGAAAACACGGGCGACCCTATTGTAGCTGTTGATACCATTCAATGTGGAATTGGCGAATTTGTGTATTACGAAACAAGTCGCGAAGCTGCGCAGGTTATTGAAAGCAAAATGAATCCTTGCGATACCGCCATTATGGGAATTATTGATGAAATGATGCTGGAGGAACAAAAATGATTCTAGGAAAAATTATTGGAAACGCCGTTTCTACCATAAAAGCAAAAGGATACGAATCAAAAAAGATTTTGATTGTTCAACCGATTGACCCGAAAGGAAAATATATTGGCACTTCATTTTTAGCCATTGATACGGTTCAGGCCGGAATTGGAGATACCGTTATTGCTTTGGAAGAAGGTACTTCCGCTCGACAAATAATTGATGAACCTCAATCATTAACAGTAAAAGCGGTTATAGCAGGAATTGTAGATGAGATTGCAGTTTAAAAAGTGTTCCAGTGAATCAGTGATAATTATCATTGAAACATTTTTACCAAAATGGAATAATTTTAATAACAGATAGTATCTTTGTTCCATCTATTTAAAAGGATTATCAGAATAAAAAATAGATATAAATGAGTGAAAGTTCAAACACTTACGATCAGGTTAGAAGAGTTGCCATCGGCGCTGACCACGGATCTTACGAAGCTAAAGAAACCATAAAAACTTATTTGGAGTTAATAGGTTATAAGGTAGTAGACGTAGGAACCAACAACAGTACCACTGCAGTAGATTATCCTGATTTTGCTTTAGCGGTTGCCAAAAAAGTAAAAAGTGGTGCTTGCGAAAGGGGAATTATGCTCGATGGTGCAGGAATTGGATCAGCTATGGCTTGTAATAAAGTGAAGGGAATTCGTGCAGCATTATGTTGGAGTCCGCAAACTATTATAAACAGTCGCGTTCATAATTGCGCGAATGTATTGACCTTAGGTACCGCTCAACACAGCATTGATGAGTTAGTTTCAATGACAAAACTTTGGCTTACTACAAAATTCGAAGGCGGAAGACATTGGCCAAGAATTAACAAAATGATGAATATCGAAAAACAGTAAATATAAAATGGATCAAGAAAAATTAATTAACAAAATTACGGAAGAAGTAATGTCGCGATTGGGAAATAAGGTTAAAACTCAAAATGAGTATTCTCCTAAAACAACATCGAAAACATTAAGTTCTAGGGCAGAATTGGCTGGTTATATTGACCACACCCTGTTGAAACCAGATGCAACAAAAGTTCAATTCGACCAACTTTGTGATGAGGCAATGCAATACAAATTCTTTTCTGTTTGTGTTAATTCAAGCTGGGTTCCTTATGTTACAAAGAAACTTCGTGGTTCTGGAATTAAAACCTGTGCTGTTATTGGTTTTCCTTTGGGAGCAATGGATAGCAGAAGTAAAGCTTTTGAAGCGCGCAATGCCATTGATGCCGGAGCCGATGAATTGGATATGGTCATTAATGTAGGTGCATTAAAATCAAAGGATTACAAGTTGGTGGAAGAAGACATTCGTTCCATTAAAAGAGTTTGCAGAAAAAACACCATTTTAAAGGTAATTATTGAAACAAGTTTGTTAACCGATGACGAGAAAGTTATTGTTTGCGAAATTTGCAAAAAAGTGGATGTCGATTTTGTAAAAACAAGTACCGGATTTAATGGTGGTGGTGCTACTGTTGCCGATATTATGCTTATGCGTCGCACAGTGGGGCCTGATATGGGAGTTAAAGCAAGCGGTGGAATTAAAGATTACGGACAAGCTCTTGCATTAATCGAAGCTGGCGCCACACGACTTGGTTGTGGTTCGAGTATTGCGGTTATGACTGGTGCCGAAGTAAAAGGAAATTACTAAAGTACTTTTAGTACAAAACTTATAAAAACCTGCTTTATCTTTACGATGGAGCAGGTTTTGTTTTTAGCACTTATCCAAATTACTATTCCTATGATTATGCTACCCTTTGATAGAACAGCTATAAAAGTTAGCTAATTAATTGCTCCATGAATTTCGTTTAAGGGATTAATATTCTTTGTGAAACTCTGTGCTACTTAGTGCTCTTTGCGTAATAGCTGTACCACAAAGTTGCACAATGATTTCACAAAGGGGCACAAAGTTTTTCATCCCTTGTATCTTCAATCAGAAACGGTGAGATTATGACTGCTGCCGAAGTAAAAGGAAATTCCTAAAGTACTTTTAGTATAAAACTTATAAAAACCTGCTTTATATTTATGTTGCAGGCAATTTGCCATCCTGAAACATAGCAATTATTCCGAAAATAAAAATCATTACATTTGTAAAAAAATAAATAAATTGAAAAGATTATATATTATATCGGGTAGTAATGGTGCAGGTAAGACAACTGCTTCATATACAATTTTGCCTGAAATGCTCGAATGTAATGAATTTGTCAATGCTGATGAGATTGCAAAAGGATTATCCCCATTTAGACCTGAAAAAGCTGCAATTCAAGCTGGACGATTAATGTTAAACAGAATAAATCAGTTAATTGAAACTGGTCAGGATTTTGCATTTGAAACAACTTTAGCCACAAAAAGCTACAAGAATTTCGTAGTAAAAGCAAAAGAAAATGGATTTAAGGTAACACTACTATTCTTCTGGCTTAGGTCTGCTGAATTGGCTGTAAAAAGGGTAGAAACTCGTGTAAAAGAGGGTGGACATAATATTCCTGAAGAAACTATTAGGAGAAGATATGAAAACGGATTGATTAATTTCTTTAATATTTTCAAGCCAATTGTCGACGAATGGATGTTTATAGATAATTCTGGCGAACCATACGAAATATTAGCAGAAGGTAATTCAATAAGCTCAGATATTCAAAATGAAGATACTTGGACAAGTTTAATTTATAAGTACAATAAATAGATTATGGAAAATAGAGATAAAATAATTCAGGGACTTGAAAAAGCATATCAAAAATTGATTGAATTTAAAAAGTACAAGAAAACTCCATTGATTACATCAAAGGATGGAAAAATAATAGAAATAGCTCCTGATAAAATACAACCTGCAACATACGCTCATAAATAATTAATTCGATAGTTGTAGCTCGTATTAAAGTTCGTATAACTGCAAAGGAAACTATCTCGTGGTTGGCAAATATTCATAACGCAAATAGATTGAGCAGGTTTTGTTTTTAGCACTTATCCAAATTACTATTCCTGTGATTATGCTACCCTTTGATAGAGCAGCTAGAAAAGTTAGCTAATTTATTACTCCACTAATTTCGTTTAAGGGATTAATATTCTTTGTGAAACTACGTGCTACTTAGTGCTCTTTGAGTAATAGCTGTACCACAAAGTTTTTCATCACTTTGTATCTTCAATGAGAAACGGTGAAATATTTTATGAAATTAGTTAACGCATGCTGGACTTACAGTCCTTTGGATAGGTATCATATGACAGAATTAGCCAGTGATCTATTATTCTTTGCCATGTTATTTCTGCCCGAACCTGTTGCTTTCTGAATTGCAGTGCAACAACCAATCAAAGCTTCGGATTGTTTTTATGTCTTTCCTTATCTCGTTTAGTTTTCTTTTCCATATTTTTTTCAAAGGCATCGCTAAGATCTACTCCGGTTTGATTGGCTAAACAAGTTAAAACCCATAGCACATCAGCCATTTCATCGGCAAGGTTTTTACTTTCCTCTCCCTTTTTAAAAGATTGATCGCCATAAGTACGTGCCATTATTCTTGCCAACTCACCCACCTCCTCGGTTAATAGGGTCATGTTGGTTAATTCTGAAAAATAGCGAACCCCGTGCTCCTTAATCCAAACATCAACTTTTTCTTGAACTTCTTGTAAGCTTATATCATTTTTTATCATAGTGCAAATTTATAAAAGCGAATAACCCCGACAGAGATATTTTTTTGTCGAAATAAATCTCTAACAGGGTTACCAATTCAATTAAAAATCTTTGCTTTTAGTATCTATTATAATTGTGACCGGACCATCATTTATAAGTGCGACATCCATCATGGCACCAAATTTACCTGTTTTAATTGGACACCCCGAAACTTGCGAAAGGGTTTCTACAAAACACTCGTAAAGCGGAATGGCTACCTCAGGTTTTGAGGCCCTAATATAGGAAGGTCGATTCCCTTTTTTGGTTGAGGCATGCAAGGTGAACTGCGAAACCACAAGAATTTCACCAGAAATATCCATCACCGACTTATTCATTACGCCAGCCTCATCGTTAAAAATGCGCAAATTCGAAATTTTGTGACAAAGCCAGGTAATATCTTCTTGACTATCGCTGTCTTCAATGCCTAATAAAAGCAGCAGTCCTTCATGAATTTCGGAATAAATGCTATCCGTAATAGTCACCGAAGCTTTTTTAACCCGTTGCGTAACGATTCTCATAATAATTCGTATTAAAAGGTTATAAAAGTAACAAAAACCATTAACTTTGTGTTTATAGTGAATATAACTAATAATATTAATATATGAATAATAAATTACTGTTTTTAACGATAATACTAGTGTTATGTTCTGGATTATTGTTTTCTCAAATTCCAGAGGGATACTATAATTCTGCCGAAGGTTTGCAAGGCGAAGCGCTAAAAGCCGCACTAAATGATATTATTAGTGGACATACAGTATATCCATATACATCAACAAGTATAGATGTTTGGGATATATTAAAAGAATCTGATAGGGACCCAAATAACTCTGCAAATGTAATTCTGTTATATACAGGTTGGTCGGTTAATGCAGCACAAGAATATAATGCTGGTTCTGGATGGACAAGAGAACATTGCTGGGCTAAATCTCATGGGTTTGATGATATGGCACAACCAGCTTATACAGATTGTCATCATTTAAGACCTGCTGATGTAAGTGTAAATTCAGCAAGAAATAATAGATGGTATGCCGAATGTAATGAACAATATTTTGATGCAGGAGGTACAATCCCAACAGATTCTTGGACTAGCTCAACAGATTGGGTATGGAAACCTCGTGATGAAGTAAAAGGAGATTGTGCAAGAATGATATTTTATATGGCTACCAGATATGAAGGTGAATATAATGTTGCAGCTGATGTACAAGAAATAGATTTAGAAGTTATTGATTATTTACCTGCAGACAATAATTCAGTATTACCTGAGATGGCAAAATTATCTGATCTTTTATTATGGAGCGAACAAGATCCTGTTGATGAGTTTGAGGTAAATAGGAACGAAGTAGTTTATGGATATCAAGGCAATAGGAATCCTTTTGTTGATCATCCTGAGTGGGTTTGTAAAATTTTTGGAAGCTCTTGTACAAATGGACCCACTATAGTAAACATTTCACATTCTCCATCAAATCCTGTTACATCCGATATTGTAACTGTTAACGCAGAAATTGCAGATGATGGAAGTGTATCATCTGCTTCTGTATTATGGGGAACAGATCACTCTACTTTCCCAAATAGTGAATCAATGACTATTGGAACCGCTCCTACATACTCAGCAACTATAGCTGATCAACCTGCAGGAACAACTGTTTATTATAAAATTACAGCTACCGATAATGATGCAGAAACAACTACAACTGGTGTTTATAGTTATACAATTCCACAAGACGAACCAACAAATTATCCAACTTCTTTTGCAATTGGAACAACAACAAGTTCATCAATTCAGATATCATGGTCAGATGCTTCAGCAGGGACACTTCCTCATGCTTATATTATTAAAGCTAGTGCGATAAGTTTAAATGATATTTCATCACCTGTAGATGGAACAGAAGAATCAGATGCTCCCTTAGTGAAAAATATTAGTCAAGGAACACAAACGGTTACTTTTTCAGGCTTGACTTCAAATACGACTTATTATTTTAAAATATATTCTTACTCAAATTCAGGAATAAATATTGATTATAAAATAGATGGTACACCCCCAAATACAAGTACGATTACTGATGTAGCAGGCCTCACATCACTAGAAACATTTGCTAATTACACTGTAACGGGAAGTACATATTCTGATGGAACATTTTCAGGACAGGATGGATCAATCTGGACATATAATCAATGCAGAGGCGATAAATCAATTACAGCAGAGACTCCGTGTTTAGGGAAAGATCGGTCTCCGGTTTCTGAAGTTTATTCAGGCATAATTTCAGGTGGCTGTGGAACACTTAGTTTTGATTATATGCAAGCTTTTTCGTCGAATGTAAATATGGAATTGTATGTGAATGATTTATATATAACCAGCGTAACTAGCTCTGGTCAGCAAGATGTAGTGCTTAACTCAGGAGAAATTATCATCAATGAACCAGGGGAATTCACATTTAAATTCATAAATACAAGTTCAAGTGCTGGACAAGTGAGCATTGACAATATTAACTGGTCGTCATATAGTGGTATTGGAGTCACCGAAAACTCATTTATACAAGATTTTGACTTATTCCCAAATCCAACAAATGCAATTGTATGTGTTTCTGGTGCAAAAAATGTTGAATCGGTTTCTATTTTAAATATTTTAGGTAAAGAGCTAAAACAAACTAATGAATTTTCAAAAGGAATAAATGTTTCCGATTTACCAAAAGGACAATATATCGTGGTTTTAAAAGGTAAATTTGCTTCGGTTGCTAAGTCTTTAGTTATAACATATTAAAAAAATTATACTTAAATTGAAAAGGCTACCTCATTCTAGGTAGCTTTTTTGTTATCAGAAACTTATCATAACACATTTAATTATGTCAATATTTGCAACTTTCAAAAAAATATGGCTATTTTGTTAATTATTTTAATCATTAGCTAACTATGAATTTAAGCGAATTAGATATTGAAAAATTAGAAGGAGTAGCAAACATGCTAAAAGCAATTGCTCATCCAATGCGAATTGCTATTTTAAACCTGCTTGATAAGTCAGAAAAACTTACGGTTAGTGAAATACACCAAAGCTTGGGAATTGAACAATCGAGTACCTCGCATCATTTAGGAATTTTAAAAGACAAAGGTGTATTAACCTCAAAGCGTGATGGAAAAAATACCTATTATTCGTTAAAATACGACAATTTTGCAAAGGTTATTGATTGCATAGGAAATTGTCCCATTCATTAATATCCTGTTTTTATGGCCCTCAACATTTCTCTTTTTCCGGGAGGGCCGGGCAATCTTTCAACCTTAAATCCCGCTTCAATCATATTCCTTCGAACTTGTCCTTTTGCCGAATAAGTAACTAATACGCCATTATTTACAAGCGATTTATACATTTTTTTAAAAACCTCAACCGTCCACAATTTTGGTTGAATATCGGGTGCAAAGGCATCAAAAAAAATAACATTAAATCGGTGTTCAAAACTTGTGTAAATAAGATCTCCATTAAGCTTATTCAGTGTAAACGAGTCATGAATAGAAACATCTACATTCCATTCTGATTGATGCATTTTTAAAAACGCATCTTGCAAATCTTTATCAATGTTATTAGCAAAATTTAATTGACTGTATTCTTTTTCAGTTATAGGATATTTTTCAACGGTTTTATAAAATATTTGGATCATATTTTTACTTGCAAAATTTAATGCAAGCAGAGCATTTAATCCAGTACCAAACCCAATTTCAAGAATACTAATTTCCTGATCTTCTTTAAATAACTCCAAACCCGAGCGAATAAAAACATGCATTGACTCTTGAATGGCTCCATGAGTGGAATGGTAATTTTCGTTTAACTCAGGAATATATAATGTGTGTGAACCATCACTGGTGGTAATTATTTCACGTTTCAAACTTGGCTTTTCCATTAAAACATCGTCTTTAAAAACTCGTCAAAAGTAAAAGGAATCGCATGGTTTTCGTCAAAAAAACCAGAAATCTCATTTTTTAACACATAAAAATCGTGTGGCTTATTAAGCACCCGCTTTTCCAATTCGCCCGAAAAATCAAAAGAGTTGGAATTGATTAAAACACTTAAGCTTTCAATAAAGCCTTTGTTTACCGAAATTTTAGAGCTTAAAACCCCGTGGCTGATGGGTATTTCCTTTTTAAATTCATATTTTGGGGAATAGGCAAAGTTCCATTTCCATGTGCTGTACTTCTCGTCAACTAAGGTATTAATGGCTTCCTCATCGCTTTTTGTTAAGGCATACGACTCCACTTGTTTATTCTGCAAAATCACCGTTTCTATTACTTTTTGCTCAAACTCATAAATCGTTAAAGGCTTTTCAAGATGATCGATTATATTTGTCACCTTACTCCTATTCGATCGCACAGCCTTATCGTTAAACTTAGTCCAATCGGCTTGTATGGCTTTATTCAAAGAATTTAATTCTGATGAAAAAAGCAGGGTCCCATGATGAAGAATTCTATTTTTAAATACATGTTCGGCATTCCCTGAAAATTTTAAATCATCGATAACTAAATCACTTTTCCCACGCAAATAGGCATTAACATTTAAATCATTCAAGGTATCTAATACCGGCTGCGAATACTTTTTAAAATCAACCAAATGCCCCTCGGTTCCATTTTGTATAAAACAATAATTCAAATTACCCAAATCGTGAAAAACCGTTCCACCACCCGATAAGCGACGAACCACCTTTAACTCGTTTTGAATTACATAGGGCACATTAATTTCAGCAATGGTATTTTGATGTTTGCCTACAATTATTGATGGCTCGTTAACATATAAATAAAACACATCGTCAGTAAAGTTTTTAAGAAAATATTCCTCTGCTGCAATATTAAAATATGGATTATGCGATTTTGACTGGTAAATTATCATGTTGCTATTTTATTGCTAAGAACGAGCATTTTAACAAAAAGTTCGATACTTAATTTCTATCATTTAAAATATATTTTGCACTTGCTGTAACATATTTAAAAAGTAGTAGACAAATGCATATCTGTGCTGTTTTTATAAGTATAAAATCAAATGCAACTTAAACTTATACCAACAACATATGTTAATAATTGCAACAATAATAATAAATACCTTATTTTACACGAATTTTTAACGAAATAAAAAAAAGAGAAAATGAGAAAATTATCAGCTTTCTTATTGGGAGTTATTATGTCAGTTTCATATTTAGTGAAAGCTGACGAAGGAATGTGGTTGCCAATTCTGATCAATCAGAACATGGGAACAATGACAGAATTAGGTTTAAAACTAACTGCAGATGATCTTTATAACATCAACCAACCAAGTCTTAAAGATGCTATCGTTGCCTTAGATCATGGTAGCTGTACTGCCGAATTAATTTCTGCCGAAGGTTTGTTACTAACCAACCATCACTGTGGATATGGCGAAATTCAAAGTCACAGTACTGTTGAACACGATTATTTAACAGACGGATTTTGGGCCATGAGTAAAGATCAGGAATTATCAAATCCTGGAAAAACAGCATCGTTCTTAATCAGAGTTGATGAAGTTACCAAAAGAGTATTGGATGTGGTTCCTGCAGATGCCGATCAAGCAACCAGAAATCATCTAATTGATAGTGTTTCAAGAGTAATTGTTGATGAAGCAACCAAAGATTCTCATTACAATGCAAGTGTTGAAAGTATGTTTAAAGGAAATTTTTATTACCTTTTTATTTATGAAACTTTCCGCGACATTCGCTTAGTTGGAGCACCACCAGAGTCTATTGGTAAATTTGGATCGGATACCGACAACTGGATGTGGCCTCGTCATACAGGTGACTTTTCAATGTTTAGAATTTATGCCGGTCTTGATGGAAAACCAGCCGATTATGCTGAAGAAAATGTACCTCACAAACCAAAACATCATTTACCAATATCATTGGACGGTGTAAAAATGGGCGATTTTGCTTTCATTATGGGATATCCAGGAAGAACTCAACGTTACATGACTTCTTTCGAATTAAAATATACCATGGATTACGAAAATCCGAATCGTGCAGACATTCGTGGATTAAAACAGGGAATCTGGAAACAAGACATGAATAAAGATGCTGCTGTTAGAATTAAATATTCGTCAAAACACGCACGTTCTGCTAATTACTGGAAATATTCTATTGAGCAAAATAAAGCTTTAAAGAAATTAGATGTAATGGGTCAAAAGAAACAACTTGAAAAAGATTTCATGACCTGGGTAAACGTAAATGACGCTCGCAAAGCAAAATATGGAAAAGCTTTAGCTTTAATTGAAGAAGCTGTTAATGAAACAAATGATCCAAATAGTGCTCGCCAATATTTATTAGAAACACAATTAATGGGTGGCGAATCGTTCTTATTTGCTTATAGAGCATCGGGATTAATGGCAGCCTTGGCTACTCCAGACAGTACCGATTTAATTAAAAGAAATACTGAAAGATTTAAAGAAAGAGCTACAGAATTTTTTAAAGATTACAATGCTCCAACTGATAAAAAAGCTACCGTAGCATTACTTAAAAAATACATGGCCGATGTGGATGCTAAATATTATCCATCATACATTAACGATTTGCTACTAAAAAAATACAAAGGCAATGTTGATAAATTTGTAAACGATGTTTTCAAAAAATCAATCTTTGTTAATGAGGCAAAATTCAATGCATTTTTAGAAAAACCTTCTGCAAAAGTTCTTGGGAAAGACTTGGCATTTATGGCTGGCACAAGCATTATTAATCAACTTCGCCAATTTGGTGGAATGACAGGTGCTGCCGATTTAAAAATGGAAGAAGGAATGCGTTTATTTGTTGCTGGTTTATTAGAATGGAAACCTGAAAAGGCCTATGCTCCAGATGCAAATTCAACCATGCGTTTAACTTATGGAACCGTAGGTGATTATTATCCTGCTGATGCTGTTCATTATTCTCATTTCACAACCATGGCTGGTATTATGGAAAAAGAAGATGCCGATGTGCGTGAATTTAATGTGAAGCCTAAATTGAAAGAAATCTATAAAAACAAAGATTATGGACAATATGGCAACCCTGATGGAACCATGAATGTTTGCTTTACAACCAATAACGACATTACTGGTGGAAACTCTGGAAGCCCCGTAATTAATGCCAAAGGTGAATTAATTGGTGCTGCTTTTGACGGAAACTCTGAAGCAATGAGTGGTGATATTGCCTTTGAAAATAACATGCAAAAATGTATCAATGTTGATATTCGTTACGTATTGTTAATCATCGACAAATATGCCGGTGCTACCAACTTGATTAACGAAATGACCCTTGTTAAATCAGAGCCTAAACCAGAAACTCCAGTTGAAGAAGCTGCCGTTCCGGTTGAAGAATTAGAAAAAGCTGAATAATTTAATTTATTAAAAATATAGGCCCGATAAGATTTTCTTATCGGGTTTTTTTGTGCCCCAACCCAAAGTAATTCTTCCTTTGCTTAAAGCACCAAATAAGAAAAGTGGGAGAAAAGAGCTAGCCTAAATAATAAATAAAACTTAAAGGGTGTATATGGCTATTATTGAAGTGTTAATATGAATATTCTTTGTTAATTGATATTCCGATGATACCCTGCCAGTTATTCCGATGAAACCCTGCCAGTTTTTTTTATTGATTTCTGCAACAAA
>JAEINW010000090.1 GCA_016342715.1 Salinivirgaceae bacterium
ATTATCAGGGTTCTTCAAAAAGTAAATTTTAACAAAGCGGAAGCAGCCAGGCTTCTAAATTTGGAATGGAATGCCCTATACCGTCGGATAACTAAGCATAATATTGAATTTCCTGAATAGCCCTACCCAAATCTGCGCCAGCAAGGTGTTTTCACCTTGCTGCTTAACTAGAGATTTCATTTTCGAGGCTTATGAAACCAGTAAAAGCGGAGTTTAATATGTGAAAATGACCATTTTGCTGGCATACCTGTTTGCCGACGAGCCCAGGCATAACGAATAAAATGGAATTTATATACAGGCTTTACCAAAACTACATTCACTTGAGGTAGTCAATCATAGTATATCAGAACTTACCCCCCCCCTCCACAGTTTCATTTTATTTTAACCCGTTTTATGCATTAGATTTTTCAGATTAGCTCTAATCAATTATTAATCAATACTTTTCTAATGCAACGCATTAAGAACGGCTTGAACCCGAAGGGTTAACAGTATAATTTCAATAAAATACTGATTATCCTTCATTTAACTTCTGTATTTCAATCCTAATACATAATCTGGGTTTAATCAAACCTAATAAATCAAACTGAAGCAATACCATCTCTTTATTAAAGAAGAATTTCTATTCGTTTTTGAAGATTATTTATCGGAATAAACTTATGGCGATATAAGGAAGTGTCAGGATAACAGCCTGTTATGCTAAACGGCATTAGTATTGCTATTTATGGCATAAATAAAAAAAGAAAAAGCTATGAAAACAAAGACAGCAATTTACAATTATTTACTTTTTGCCGTTTTACTATTCGTATTTCAGGCATGTTTAAAAAAAGAATTTGAAGATATTCAAATTGAAGGAACTGAACCTAACATCCAACAAAGCAATTACGAAGGATTTGATTTTAAAACTGTAAATGAATATGAAATTGAATTACATTTTTTCAATAATCAAAACCAAGCTATTGATGGTGTATATGTTGAACTATTTACTGTTAATCCGCTAAGTGATATAGGAACATTAACAGATGATATGAAAAAACAAAAAGTCTTTGGAGGCAACTCAAACTCAAATGGAACCTTTCAATGTAAGATTAATACCCGTAGCTATACCGACAGTTTATTCATATTAACATATTACATTGGGCTACCAACTTTAACAAGTGTAAAATTGTCGGGCGAGAAGATAAAACTTGATATTGGTACACAATACACTGCAAATAACAAGAAGTCTGCTACGGTGTTAAAAGCTGCCACAATACCTACTCCTACCCTTGTTAATGGCTATTATGTGCTGGGAAGTTGGAATAATTATGGTGTTCCCAATTATCTGGAATCTGCAAACGATGTAATTGGCAGTGATTTTTTGGCCGATGTAAATGCTTCTTTACCCGAACGTCAAAAACTACCAGATTCACATCCACAATATTTAGCCGGCGATAATGATGCCAGTCTTGTAATTATAGAAGACTGTGAAGCCTGGGTAAGCTTTGTTCATGAAGGTGCCGGATGGCATAATACTTTAGGTTATTATACTTATCCAACAAATAATCCACCAACAAATCTAAGCGATATAGATGATTTGACAATTATTTTCCCGGATGTCACAGTAAATTCTACAGGTTTAACAGCTGGTAATAAAGTTCAATTATTTTATCTAAATGATGAGGCAACTGAATATTCAGCTTCTTTTCCGGCCGGAGTATCTATTGGATGGTTTTTAATTGCACAAGGTTGGTCAAGCAGTAGTTATACTGTCACTAATGGAATATATAAGCATTATTCAAATGTTACATTAAATGTTGAAAACGATGCTGATTTAAAGAAACATAATGTATTATTATATGATGCAGCAAGAGAATTACTACTACTGGGTTTCGAAGATATACGTCGTGATAATTCAGGATGCGATCATGATTTTAATGATGCCGTATTTTACGCAACTGTAAATCCAATTACTGCTGTAGATAATAGTATTTATCAATCTATTGATACTCCTACTGATACTGACAACGATGGAACAACAGACGTATTTGATCAGTACCCCAATGATCCGACAAAGGCTTTTAACAACTATTACCCTTCCGAAGGGGAAACCGGAACTCTTGTTTTCGAAGATCTATGGCCTTACAAAGGAGATTATGATTTTAATGATTTAGTAGTTGATTACAATTTTAATCAAATTACAAACTCCCAAAATGAAGTAATTGGAATATATTCTAAAATCGTAGTTCGTGCAATTGGAGCATCATACCATAATGCTTTTGGCATATCAATCAACACAACTCCTGGTAATATTTCATCAGTAACGGGGCAGTTGAATACAATGGGTTATTTGAATATTGCCTCAAACGGAACAGAAAATGGCCAAACAAAAGCGGTTGTAATATTTTTTGACGATGCATACAATGCCTTACCTTATCCAGGTACCGGACTCTGCGTAAATACATACCCTGAATACCCTTATGTTACACCAGACACAATAGAAATTAATATTGATTTTGCAAATTCTGTGGCATTCAGTAGTATTGGAACACCTCCATATAATCCTTTTATAATAATTGATAGAAACAGAGGAATGGAAGTTCACTTACCAAACCTTGAACCAACCGATTTAGCAAACTTAGATTCGCTGGGAACAGGTGATGATGATTCTGATATATATAGCGGAAAATATTATGTATCTGACACTTACTTGCCTTGGGCAATTAATCTCCCGGTAAGTTTTAATTACCCGGCAGAGAAACAGGATATTACACAAACACATCTTATGTTTAATAATTGGGCAACAAGTTTAGGTTATAATTACATGGATTGGTATATGAATAAAGTCGGGTACCGAAATTCAAATAAAATATATAATCATTAAAATATATTATCATGAAAAAGCAATTATTAATAGTAGACGATAATGAGGAATTTAGAAGATTAGTAAAAATTTTCCTCTCAAAAGAATATGATGTTGAATCATTTGAAAACGGAATGCAAGCCCTGGCTTTCTTGCAAAAAGGTATTCTTCCTGACCTAATAGTAAGTGATTTAAATATGCCTGAGTTAGATGGTAAAACATTGCTTGATCAATTAAAATCAAGTGAAGTATTTAAGCATATTCCTGTTATCATATTATCAAGTATTGATAAAAGTTCCGAAAGGGTTGAATTAATAAAATCCGGCGCTTCCGACTATCTGAGTAAACCATTTAATCCCGAGGAGTTGAATGTCAGGATTGAAAACCAATTAAGAAAGACTGTTTAAAAGGAAACAAACATAATATCAAAAACCACACACTCATGAAACACAAAGCGTTATATATAGGAGAAAGCAAAGCTTTAATTGAAAAAATCAATAATGAGAGTAATCATATTAAAGTGGTTCAAACAGAATCTCTTTTGGAAGCTATCAGGTTGAAAAACGAAATAGCCCTTATTTTGTATGAGGAACCAGAAGATGAGGTGAATGGACTCATGTATTTAAAATTCCTGAAAGAACATTTAAGGGATACTGAAGTATTGATATTCATTATCACAAAAAATGATATTCCCTTTGTGTATTTGAAATTTGGGGCTGCTGATGTATTTAAAGAGGATTCACCCATCGCTAATATTGAAAACCGCTTTTTGTTTTTCAAAGAGAACTACTCAAAATTAACAAAAGGGAAAAAGGAGAGCCTTAAAATATATCGTTTGCCAAAATGGAAGAGGTTATTTGATATTTTGTTTGCAGCTATTGCTATACTTTGTTTGTCACCCTTGTTATTAATTATAGTAATTGCCATCCGCTTAGAATCAAAAGGAAAGGCCTTTTACACATCCGATCGGATAGGTACAGGATGTAAATTGTTTGGTTTTTACAAATTCAGGAGCATGTACACTGGGTCAGACAAAAAGGTAGATAGCCTCATGAAAAATAACCAATATATGAAATGTAATGATGTTAGTTTGTTATATGAGAATGACAACAAGCAGGAACAATACAACACTATTTTAATAAGTGATGACGAAATGATTTCCGAAAAGGATTTTCTAAAACAAAGGAAAGAAAAACAAGAAAACAGCTTCTTTAAAGTTGCAAATGATCCCAGAATAACAAAAGTTGGTCGGTTTATACGAAATACAAGTATCGATGAACTTCCACAACTGTTCAATATCCTTAAAGGCGATATGTCGATTGTGGGAAACCGTCCTTTGCCACCATACGAAGCCGAAATGCTAACCACCGATCGTTGGGCTAAACGTTTTCTTGCTCCGGCTGGCTTAACAGGCTTATGGCAGGTTACAAAAAGAGGAGGGGCAAATAAGATGTCGGCAGACGAACGCAAACAGCTTGATATTGATTATCTAAACAATTACTCTTTTTGGTATGATCTGAAAATAATACTAAAAACTATTCCTGCAATGATACAACACGAAAACGTATAATAAAATGAAAAAACTTACACTATATATTTTTCTTCTATTCATTACTCCTAATATTGCTGATGCACAAGAGTATAATATAGAAGATTCATCAAAATTAATTATTCCTCCGCTTGTTGATGTATTAAGTGCTGCATTAATACATTCACCGCTTCTTGAAGCAAAAAGTATTGAGACCAAAATAATTGAACAGGAACTCAAGGTAGAAAAAAAGAAATGGATGGATAATGTATCTATAGATGGAGTGGCAAATTATGGCTTGTTTGATCAGGTTGTAATAAATGGAACTAATTTCGATGGCATTTCAAATACCGGCTTCATATCAAAAAGTGAACAAATAAGGTATTATGCAGGTGTAAGCCTAAAGCTTCCGATATCAACTTTAAGTAGCAGGCGTCACAAGGTTAATATAAAAAAATTAGAAATAGAACGACTCGGGTATGAAAAAAAACAATTACAGAGAGAACTAAAACAAATAATTATTGAAGAATATTATATGCTACTGTATCTTGAAGAAAGTATGAGAATATTTCAGGAAATTTTTCAATCATTCCAAATCAGTTATTTGAAAGGAGAAAAGGATGTATTAAATAACAATATTGATTTGAATGATTATGCAGAATTGGCTTCAAAGCTTGGAAAGTCAGAAAATGATTATGTAAAAGCCAAATTCGCATTTTATGCACAATTTCACAAGCTGCAAGATTTATCAGGAGTGATTTTTGGAATTAGATAAAATATAAAACCATGGATATCTACAGATTAATATATACGCTATTAAGAAAAGTGAAATACCTGGTAATTATTCCCATATTGGCGGGCATAACAATGTATTTATTAACGTTGAACCAGCCTAAAAAATATTCATCAAAGTCTTCTATTTTTTCCGGTGTTGCTTCAAATGCTTCTCTTGAAAATCTTGGAAATAGTCGTGTCGACTATTTTGCAAATAAAGCAGCTTATAATAACTTATTGTCAATTATGAACTCTCAGAAAATTATGAAAGAAACTGCACTTAGATTGTTAGCACAACATTTAGTACTTAACGAATCTATTGATACAATTATTTCAAGAAATTCATTTATCAAACTTCAAAACATAGTTCCTGAAGAAATTAATAAGCTTGTTGATAAAAAAAGTGAGGAAAACACCTATAAAAATCTATTGAATTACATTACCCATGATAAACAAAATTTTATATATGGCTTATTAAATTACGACTATCCATATTACAGCTATAATGCTTTATCTAAAATTGATGCCAAACAAGCAGGAAGTAGCGATATAATTGAAATAAAATACCAATCAGATGACCCCGGAATAACATATCAAACTATTCTTATTTTAATTAAGGTATTTATGAAGGAGTACGGCGAATTGAAGATAAATCAGTCTGATGCAGTGGTGGAGTATTTTGAAAATCAACTCAAGACAACCTCAGACAAACTCTCAAAATCAGAAGATCAGCTACTTGCATTCAATACTTCAAACAGAATTATTAACTTTTATGAGCAAACAAAGCATATTTCCTCTCAACAGGAAAAAATTGAAGTGAGGCTGCAGGAGTTATTAATGGAGTTTCAGGCAGCAAAAGCTATAGTATCAACTCTTGAAACAGAGACAAAATCAAGATTTAATATTAGTCTTACCAACAAGCAGATAATAGACCTCCGTAAATCGCTGGTAAAAGTAAATCAAACCCTGACCGAGTTAAAATTCGAAGAGGGAAATTCATTTATTTCAACTTCAGAAGGAATAAATATTATTTCGCAAAAGAAACAATTGGAAAAAGACTTAAAGAATAGAATAGATTCATTATATATATATAATCGAAATTCTGAAGGAATAGATATCAAAGATATTCTTAATGAATGGCTGACCGCAATAATTGAATATGAAAGTGCAAATGCTCAACTACTTGCTATGCAGGTTAGAAAAAAAGAGTTTGATAAACTATATGCTCAGTATGCCCCATTAGGAGCAGAATTAAAACGTATAGAACGTAAAATAAATGTTACCGAAGAGGAATATCTTGAAATATTACATCATTTAGGATTAGCTAAACTAAAGCTGCAAAATCAGGAAATGATGGCTAATATGAAAATCCTTGATGAACCGGAATTCCCTATTGATTCGGAACCTACAAAACGAAAGATTTTTGTAATAGTTATCATCATCTTTTCTTTTATCTTTATTGTATTAGCAATAATTGTTTTTGAACTGCTCGATAAAACAATAAAAACAGCACAAAACCTGAGCAAACTTTCAGGATTAAAAACATTAGGCGTATCGGCTTTTAGTAAAAAACAAAATAAGATTGATATTAATGCAATGAATACAAATGGACTCAAACCTGTTGTTGAAAAAATACTGACTTGCTATAATAATAAAAAGACTCCGGAAGTTACAGCTATTCAATTTTTAAGCCACTGGACCGGTGAAGGAAAATCCCATATTATTCAGTTATTAATGACTCAGATTCAGAGTTTAGGTTATAAAGTTTGCAGTTTACAATTTGATAACAATCCAAAGGATTCTTCAATTCATAAAGTAATATCAATTAAACAAGCTTTCGGGATGAAATCATATTCTGATTTTATTGAGAAAACAGAAAGCTATGATATTATGCTGGTGGAAGTTCCTGCTTTATCAAGCCATTTATTTAATGCCACTTTATTAAATAGCGCTTGCCAATCATTCTTAATTGCAGATGCAAACCGTACATGGTCACAAGCAGATAATTTTATTTTAGAAAACACCAAAAATTTTATCGGTTCTGATTATTTAAGCATTCTTAATAAAGCAATTCCATATAATATGGAAGATGTAATTGGTGAAGTACCTAAAAAACGCTCTTTTATAAGGAGAACTATAAAGAACAAATTATTAAAACGATTTATCTAAAAAGATATGTGGCAATCCCTAAAAAAGCAGATAAGTAGTGTTTGCAAGAAAAGTCCTGTCTCCGATAAGAAAGCTTCATTTTTGAGGCTTGCGAAGCCTGAAAAATGTGATTTTACTTTTGTAAATGACCATTTTGAAGGCAAGCGTAACGAAGAAAATGGAGTTTTCTTGCGGAGACTAAGGAAGTCTGAGAATTTCTCATCATTAGCAGGTAATGTTTTATACGCAGCTTTTAGTTTAGTTACATTTTTATTAATGGTACGCCTGCTTGATAAAGAACTATACGGGCGTTGGGTGATTTACATTACTGCAGTTTCGCTTTTAGATATGATTCGGCTTGGTTTAGCAGGAACAGCTGCTATAAGATTAATTTCAATTTCCAAAGGCGAAGATAGAAATAGTGTAATAGCATCATCCTATCAAATAAGCATTCTATCATCTGTTATATTAAGCATATTATTTTTGATAGGATATATTAGTATTAAATCCCATTTCCCAAATGGTTATTATACGCCAGTGCTATTATATTATCCTTTACTAGCATTTGCCAATATGTCGTTTAATCAAGCCAATACAGTAAGTCAAGGATTAATAAACTTTAAACGTGTTTTAATTATCAGAGCCTTAAATGGAGGATTAAATCTATTATTCATAGGAGGGTATATCTTAATTTTCGAAGTTAATATTCATGGAATAATTATTACGCATATCATAGCCAGTGCAGTAGTCAGTCTTTTTTCAATTTTAAAACAGTGGGACGGTTTAAAATATATTAAATTATATAATCTTCAAACTATAAAAAGCATACTGCATTTTGGGAAATATTCAACAGCCGGTAGTATTGGAAGTAATTTATTACGAAGTAGCGATACAATAATTATGAGTATGTCCTCGATTATGGGAGCCCAAGCTATTGCCATTTACGCAATACCCTTAAAAATTGTCGAGTTTGTCGAAATTCCATTAAGAAGTTTTAGTGCTACAGCCTTTCCTAAATTATCGCAAGCACTTAAAAACGGAAAAGACAAATTTAATACTCATTTCAGTCAATACCTTGCAGCTACTACATTCATGTTAATCCCTGTAGTTGTGGTGTTAATGTTTTTGCCTGAACTCTTTCTTAAATTAATAGGTGGTAATGAATATTTGGATTCTATGGAACTGCAGAAAAACATTATGTATATAATTATTGCATACATCTTCATACTTCCGCTCGACCGGTATACAGGGGTTGCTTTGTTTGCTGTAGATAAGCCTAAAATTAATTTTTACAAAATTATGTTTATGCTTATTGCCAATGTTATTTTTGATTGTATAGCCGTATTTGTTTTTAATTCCTTGATTCTTATGGCATTAGCAACATTGTTATTTACTATATTAGGAATAGGTTTAGGGTGGAAGTATATAAATAAGGAAACTGGAATAACAATAAAAATAGTATTTCATGTAATAAAAGAAAGCCTTAGTTTTGTAAGGAGTAAGTATAAGAAATAAAGTATTTAATTATGAGTTTTTATTCTAATAAAAGAAATGTAATCAAATTGCTTTTTGCTGCACTATTACTTTTATGCCTTATTGGTGCTTCCTTGTTTTTTTATTCCGCTAATTTAATTGCAGGGATTATTACTTTAATTCTGCCTATAGCAATATTATTTATAGCAACAATATTCCTATATCCCCGGTTTGGATTTTTAGCTGCATTTGTAGCTAATTATTTTGCCTTAGGAGTAGCACGGTATCTTCCGGCGCCTTTGGGGCTTTTAGTCGATGGGTTATTGTTATTAACCTGGCTGTCGGTATTTTTTAGCCAATTTAACAAAAAAGTTGAATGGCGTAAAGCACGCAATGGATTAACAATTGTTGCTATTATCTGGTATGCATATGCCTTGTTTCAATTATTCAACCCTCAGGCAGTTAGTATCGTGGCATGGTTTTATGCAATGCGCGGTTTCTCATTATACATGTTGCTAACTGCTCCGTTAGTGTTTTTAGTTTTCAATAAAAAAGAAAATATGGAACAAATGCTCAAACTTTGGGCATGGTTCACACTTGCTGCTGTTTTTAAAGGAGTAATGCAGCATACAATAGGCCCTGATCCCTGGGAGCAGCATTGGTTAAGTGTTATCGGTGGAAAAACTCATATATTACCACAAGGATTAAGGATTTTTTCATTTTTCCCGGATGCCAGTATTTATGGTGGATCTATGGGGTTTTCAGGAATTGTTTTCTTAATAATAGCAATGTATACTCCCAATACGCTGAAAAAAATATTCTATCTTATAGTAGGGTTTTCTGCATTTTACGCAATGCTGATATCCGGTACCCGGGGAGCAATTGCTGTTCCTTTTGCAGGAATTGCCTTATACGCAATTTTAAGCAAAAAAGTGAAAATGTTAATCCTTGGGAGCCTTATTTGTATTAGTGTTTTTGTAATACTAAAATACACAACAATTGGTAATAGCGTATACGAAATAAGAAGATTCAGGGGCGGGTTGGAAGCAGATAACCCATCTTTAGTTGTTCGTAAAGAAAATAAGAAACTGCTAAAAGCATATCTGGCAGATAAACCATTTGGGGGCGGTATTGGTTCAGCAGCAAACTGGGGAATGCGCTTTTCTCCCGGCACTTTTTTAGCAGAAACACCTACCGATAGCTGGTATGTGCAAATTTGGGCAGAACAAGGTCGTGTAGGCTTATTTCTGCATATTTCTATTTTAATATATATATTAAGCCATTGTAGCTGGATAATAATGTTTAAACTAAAATCCATTGAGCTAAAAGGAAAAGCATCAGCTCTGTTAGCAGGAATGTTTGGAGTAATGGCAGCTTCGTATAGTAGCGGAGCATTAGGGCAACTACCCAATGGTATTATAATATATACAAGTATGGCATTTATATTTATGATGCCGGAATGGGAAAAAACGCTTGAATCCAACGAAACCAGTACAAAAACCTGACAGCATCCGCAGGATCTGTTAGCATTTTTAGATACAATATAGTACGTTAATGAAATATAGTTTTAGGGTATAAACTTTTTAACTGGTTCTAACAAATACTTCCCACACAGCTGTTGAAATAAAATCTTAAGAAACGACTTAGTAAAAGATACTAATTCGGAAAAATTACCTTTATGTGGGAAAAACTGTTGAACCATTTCTTCATTCCAATAGCCGTTAAAATACTTCAGATATTCAGGGTTGTCAGGATTAATAACATAATCGATACTATCTTTCCATTCGTAACGAATAGTCATAAAATTCGGCTTAGTGTCCATAAGAATTTTATACGCAATTGATGTTTTGGGCAGGTAGGTTAAAAAAAGAAACCCAAGGTCTAATTTTGTTTTAAACCAAAATTTCTCCTTATCAACCAGAACCAATTTATTATCAAGTTCAAGTATTAACCATTTATGTGATTTTTTTGGGAAAAGATATTCTCCAATTAAAGACGGCACTTCAATATAACCACGCTTTGAAACACGCATTTGTTCATTTAGAAACTTTGCAGGATCCTCTACATGCTCTAAAACCTGATTGCAAATAACATACTCAAAATCATTCTCTTTAAAAGGAAGGTTTTCGCCATCGGCCTGCATAAATTGTTGATTCTTTAAGACCTTTATATCACTATGCCTGTGGTAATTTGAATCAATAAATTTATCAACTACGATGTTTGATCTGTAGTGAGGATTATGTCCTCCACCAACTTCAAGCACTTTATCACTTCGTTTGATATTTAAATCAAATCTTGATTTTGGATTTTTTGTCTTCATAGTCATTAATTTTTAAATTACTATTTTCTCTAATCCAAAACATATGCCATATATAGTTACATCCTATATATCAAATAATTAAGCACTTATTCCTATTTTCTAATCCTTTTTATTCTTCGAAACTGACGAAAGTGTGCTTTTATAATTCTTCAATTTCGAAGAATTCAATTATTTTAAACGCTCCTTCAAACTCTATACGTCTGATTATTAGTGTTGTAAATTATTTGGTATGTAGATTGAATATGATTTACCGAACTAAAAAATTATAATCATGAAAATTACAATAATTGGAACAGGGTATGTCGGTTTAGTAACAGGAGCATGCCTGGCAGAAACAGGAGCTACCGTTAATTGTATCGATATTGATGCAGTTAAAATTGAAAATCTAAAAATTGGTAAGCTTCCTATTTATGAGCCGGGCTTAGAGTCAATCGTTAAAAGAAACTTCGAAAAAGGAAGACTATTCTTTGATACCAAACTAAGCAAAGTTGTAAATGAAAGCGATGCCATTTTTATTGCAGTTGGCACTCCTTCCGATGAAGATGGAAGTGCAGATTTGCAATATGTAACAGGTGTTGCGAGAGAAATTGGCAGGCATCTTAACCAGTATACTGTGGTAATTACTAAAAGCACTGTTCCCGTAGGAACGGCATCTAAAGTGAGACAAGCCATTTCAGATGAATTACTTAAAAGAGATCTTGATTTCAAGTTTGATGTTGCATCAAATCCTGAATTTTTAAAAGAGGGTAATGCTGTAGACGATTTTCTAAAACCTGACAGAATAGTGGTAGGAGTTGATTCAGAAAAAGCCAGGAAAGTATTAAGCCGTTTATATAAGCCATTTGTTTTAAATAATCACCCATTAATTTTTATGGATATTACATCGGCTGAAATGACCAAATATGCTGCCAATGCAATGCTTGCAACAAAAATTAGCTTTATTAATGATATTGCCAATCTATGTGAAATTGTAGGTGCAGATATTAATTCTGTACGAAATGGTATTGGATCTGATTCCCGCATTGGAAATAAATTTCTATATCCCGGAGTTGGTTATGGAGGTTCTTGCTTTCCAAAGGATGTAAAAGCTCTGATTAAAACCGGAAAAGATTTTAATTATAATCTTAGAATTTTACAGGCGGTAGAAGATGTTAATAAAGACCAAAAAAATATAATCTTCAACAAAATACAAAATTATTTTAATGGTGATTTAATGGGCAAAACTATTGCATTATGGGGATTGTCCTTTAAACCGGAAACTGATGATATGCGCGAAGCTCCATCTCTTGTATTAATACAAAAACTTTTAGAAAGCGGAGTGAAAATTAAAGCATATGATCCAATTGCTATGGAAGAAGCAGAAAGAATATTAGGCAAACAAATTGACCTTGTAAATGACATGTATGAAGCTGCTATTGATGCAGATGCATTAGCTGTTGTAACCGAATGGAAAGAGTTTAGGCTGCCAAATTACAAAATACTCTCTAAATTATTAAAACACAATACAATATTCGATGGACGAAATATTTATGACCCTGAAGAGCTAGCTGAAAATGGTTTCGAATATTTTAGTATTGGTAGAGGAAAAACCAATTGTATTTCTATAAATAATATTAATACTAAAATAGAGAAATTATGAAAAATGAATATGCTCTTGTTTCAATTATTACAATTAATTACAAACAAGCTGAGGTTACAAATCAACTTATAGCTTCGTTACAAAGAATAACTTGGCCAAATTTCGAATTGATTGTAGTTGATAATAATTCTGGTGAGAATGATTGTAGCAAAATTAATACAACCAATAAAAACACCTTATTAATATGCAATACCAAAAATGATGGTTTTGCAGGTGGTAATAATATAGGAATAAAAGCAGCAAAGGGAGACTATATACTTTTATTAAATAATGATACAGAAGTAGCTCCAGGGTTTCTGGAGCCAATGATTGAATTGTTCGAAAAAAATGATTCCATTGGCGCAGTTAGTCCAAAGATTAAATTTTTTCATCATCCTGAATTGATTCAATATGCCGGATTCACAAAAATGAATCCTTTCACATTGCGAATGCATGCCATAGGTAGCAGACAAATTGACAATGGAACTTATGATGAAGTAAGCGAGACACATTTTGCTCACGGTTGTGCTATGATGGTTTCGCGAAAAGTTCTTGAAACGGTTGGTTATATGCCCGAAGAATATTTTTTATATTACGAAGAACACGACTGGAGTGCTGCAATAAAACGAAAAGGATATCAAATCTGGTATCAACCTGAATCTCTTGTGTTGCATAAAGAATCAATTTCTGTTAAAAAGGGAAGCGTTTTAAAAACATACTTTATAAATAGAAACAGAATATTATTTATGAAACGAAATTTTAACTGGATAAACAGGCTAATGGCTTTCCTCTTTATACTGTTGATTTCGTTTCCAAAAAATCTATTGATGTTTTTAATCAAATCAGAATACAAACATTTACAGGCTTATTGGGATGCAATTAGTTGGAATTTTACACATAAAACAAAAAACAGATGGAACCACTAGAAGTAATATTTATTTTGCTAGATACTATACTGCTAACATACTTTAGCTTTACTGCAATATATATTATGCTGTTTGCAGTAGCATCGCTTTTTTATAAAGAAAAGGATAAAAAAAACTTGAGTTCAACAAACAAATACAACGTAACAGTTTTAATCCCGGCATATAAAGAAGATAGTGTTATCATTGATACAGCAGGCAGGGCAATGAGTCATATTAGCAAATTAACTAGTTTTAATGTATTAGTTATTGCTGATTCTCTTCAGAATAAAACTATTAGCACAATAAAAGAAACAGGAGCTGATGTATTACCTGTAGTTCTAAATAAAAGCACAAAAGCAAAATCAATTAATATAGCACTTAAAACTATAAGTAATAAAACTGACTATGTAATAGTTCTTGATGCTGATAATATTATGGCAGAAGGTTTTATTGACAATATCATTTGTAAACTGGAACAAGGATATGCAGTAGTACAAGGGCATAGAACAGCTAAAAATAGTAATACTAATATTGCAATACTTGATGGGCTAAGCGAATCGGTAAACAACGCTATTTTTCGTGAAGGTCATCGTGTACTTGGGCTTTCGGCTTCTCTTATTGGTTCAGGCTTTGTTTGCGAATATAATTTATTTAACGAACTAATGAATGGTGCCAATGCAGTTGGAGGGTTCGATAAAGAACTGGAACTAATGCTACTTGAGAGAAAAGTAAAAATAGGATATGCTAAAAATGCTATTGTTTATGATGAGAAAATCCAACAGGCAGACGCTTTTGTTAATCAACGAAGAAGATGGTTGTCGGCTCAGTTTTTATATTTCATGCATAATATAACAAATGGTTTCAGGCAACTTATTAAACATGCAAATATTGATTATTTCGATAAGCTTATCCAGTTTTTCATCCCTCCCAGGATAATTACCCTTGGTCTGACTTTTATTTTTGGTTTTATACACCTGCTTATTTCGCTTCTGGTAGTAGAGTCAAACAGTAAAATAATTGCTATCGTCTGGTTTGTACTATTCTCATTATCATTTTGTAGTATACTTATTGTTTTACCACTAAAAAAACTAAATACAAAAACATTAAAAGCTTTATTGTCAATCCCTAAAGGATTTTTGCTTATCATGTTTGCATTGTTTAAGATAAAAGGGGCAAATAAAAGCTTTATTCATACAAATCATGGAATTAATACTAAATAATCTTAAATCTAAACATTATGAAAAAGATAAAAATTCTAGAAGCAATTAGACAGGGACAAATTGGAGGCGGAGAAACTCATGTTCTGGAGCTTTGTACATATCTTGATAAATCAAGATTTGAACCTGTAGTATTATCGTTTACCGATGGGCCTATGGTTGATGAACTTAAGCGCAGGGGAATAAAAACAAAAGTTATTTACACCGAAAAAGCTTTCGATTATAAGGTATGGAAACAAGTAAGGGATTTTATCCAAGAAGAACAAATAGATATTGTACATGCACATGGAACACGAGCTAACTCAAACGTGTTTTGGGCAACTAAAAAACTGAAATTACCACTAATCTATACAGTTCATGGATGGTCGTTTCATCTCGATCAAAAATTCTTTGTAAGAAAAATGCGGGAACTTTCTGAAAAATTTCTTACAAATAAAGCAACAAAAACTATTTGTGTGTCGAAAAGTAATGAGCAAGATGGAATTAACCGTTTTAATATGAAACGTTCATCAGTAATTTATAATGCAGTAAATATTGAAAAATTTAATCCGGCTAATACATATAATAATATACGACAGGAACTGGGAATATCTCCTGATAAAACCGTAATCGGATATATTGTTCGCATAACAGCACAAAAAGATCCTTTTACCATGCTCCGAGCAATGAAAAAAGTTGCTGCTAATTCAGCAAATACTGTGTTATTAATGGTTGGCGATGGCGACCTTAAAGAAAAAGCTATACAACTGGCAAACGAACTCCAGATACAAGACCAAGTGATCTTTCAACCTTTTAGAACAGATATTCCGGATATTTTAAATGCCATTGATATTTATGCATTGCCATCACTTTGGGAAGGATTTCCAATTGGCATAATTGAAGCTATGGCAATGGAGAAATGCATTATAGCTTCGCCGGTTGATGGTACAAAAGAACTTGTAGAAGATGGTGTAACCGGATTTCTTGTTGAACACGGTAATCCGGACAAGCTTGCCGACGCAATACAATTAGTAAATAACGACATCAATTTGAGAAATATGCTTGCTAAAAATGCATATCAATATGTTACTCGCAATTTTGGAATGGAAAAACTTGCCAGGCAAGTAGAACAAATATACGAAAATCACAAGTCTCTTAAATAGTGCTTGCAAAAAAACTCTGTCTCTGACCTGCCTGTCGGCAGAGACTAAATAAGCCTATAATAACAGTAAATAGGCATAAATAGTACATAGTACGCATTTAATTTTGGAAACTAATACATAATACACCATGAACAAAAAAATTTTAGTTACAGGAGGAACCGGTTACATTGGTTCGCATACAGTTGTTGAACTTCAGAACAAGGGTTTTGATGTAATTATCATCGACAATCTTTCAAATTCAAAGATTGAAGTATTAGACGGTATTGAAAAAATTACGGGAAAACGTCCGGAATTTGAATGTATTGATCTATGTGATGAGAGCCAACTTTCATTATTTTTCAAAAAACATTCTGGTATCAGCTCGGTTATTCATTTTGCTGCTTATAAGGCAGTAGGTGAATCGGTGCAAGATCCTTTGAAATACTATTCAAATAATCTGATTAGCTTAATAAACCTTTTAAATCAGATGAAGATTCATGCTATAAAGGGAATTATTTTTTCATCATCCTGTACTGTGTATGGACAACCCGACAAATTACCGGTTTCGGAGAATTCTCCAATTCAGTTGGCCAACTCACCATATGGTAATACCAAACAAATAAGTGAAGAAATTATTCGTGATACCATTACAGCCAAACAGCTTGAAAATTGTATTTCCCTGCGTTACTTTAATCCTATTGGGGCACATTCTTCCGCCTTAATCGGAGAATTACCATTGGGTGTACCTAATAACCTGGTTCCGTTTATTACCCAAACAGCAATTGGAATAAGAGATCAACTCATGGTATTCGGAAATGAATATAATACTCCCGATGGCACTTGTATTAGGGATTACATAAATGTAACTGATCTAGCTAAAGCACATGTAATTGCTGTCGAACGTTTATTAAAGAAAATCACAAAGAAAAATTTTGAGGTATTTAATCTCGGAACCGGAACCGGTGTCTCTGTTATGGAAATCATTAAAACATTTGAAAAAGTTTCCCAACAATCGTTGAATTACAAAATAGTACAACGCAGAGAAGGCGATGTGGAGCAGATATGGGCCGACACTTGTTATGCTAATAAAGAGTTGGGATGGATAACCGAAATCAGTTTAAAAGATACCATACTATCCTCATGGAAATGGGAGCAATGTTTACGAACTAAACATACGCGATTTTGATTAACGAGTCTTTATTTTCGAAGATTTTTCATAGTTCCTCAAGACACACTTAACTGATATTTAATCCTATAGCGAGATTGGCATTTATTTTGAAATAGAATTCATATAATAATAAAACTGCTATTATGAAAACTTCAAAACATAATACTATGAAAAATCGAGATATAATAATTACCGGACTTCAATCATGGGATATTCAAATAGGAAGTAACTGCAAAAATATTGCCTTAGAATTTTCCAAACACAACAGGGTGTTATATGTAAATTCACCTTTAGATCGCCTATCATCTTTTCGTAAGCGGAATAAGAAGCATCCAAATGAGAGTTTAGTTGAAATAAAAGAGAATCTCTGGGTATATTACCCTCCCAGTACGATTGAGTCGATTAGCCGTTTGCCCGTCAATTTTTTATTTGATATGTTGAACAAACACAATAATCGACTTTTTGCAAAGGATATACAAAAAGCCATTAGTAAATTGGGCTTTAGCAACTACATTCATTTTTGCGACAGCGATATGTTCCGTAGTTTTTATCTGAAAGATTTATTAAAGCCTGATTTTTATATCTATTATACCCGTGACAATCTTTTGGCTGTAAAGTATTGGCAAACACAAGGTAATAGAATTGAACCATTACATATGGCTAAAGCAGACATGCTTGTTGCGAACTCTACATATTTGGCAAAGCTTGCTTCCGTCTATAACCCACATAGTTATTTTGTAGGTCAGGGTTGCGATTTATCAGCATTTAACCCGGAAAGCATACAAATTGTGCCTCAAGATATAGCATCAATCCCGAAACCAATTATTGGATATATTGGAGCTTTAAAAACTTTGCGCCTTGATATCGATGCAATTGAATATATAGCAAATTCCAGACCCGATTGGAGCATTGTATTAGTTGGTCCTGAAGATGATGAATTTAAAGCAAGCAACTTACATAACATAACAAATGTATATTTTTTAGGAAGCAAAGAAGAAAAAGAATTACCCTCGTATTTGAATGCATTTAACCTTGCTATTAATCCACAAAAAGTTAATGAAGTTACAATAGGTAATTACCCTCGAAAAATTGATGAATATCTGGCTATGGGCAAACCTGTTGTGGCAACTCACACTGAGGCTATGGAGTATTTTAAGGATTATGTATCATTAGCCAAAAGTAAAAACGATTGGCTAATAGCGATTGACGAAGAACTACGGATTGATAATAAGTATTTGCAAAAACAAAGAATAGAGTTTGCAAAGCAACATACCTGGGAAAATAATGCAAAAGAGATTTACAAACATTTTAAAAACATAAAAACATGAATATAAAAGATAAAATAAAACAAAATAAGAAACTAAAGAAAATAATTCTTTGGATGCTTATGCCAAACGGTCAGGCCAGACCAAGACTTTGGGTAAGCTGGTTTGTAAATCCGTTTTTTCACAAAAAAGGTAAGGGAGCCAGAATTTGCAGACGTACACGAATGGATGTTCTTCCTTTTAATAGGTTTTCAATAGGAAAAAAATCAACTATCGAAGATTTTTGTACAATAAATAACGGCGTTGGAGTAATAAATATTGGGAATAATACCCGAATAGGTATTGGCTCAGTATTAATTGGCCCTGTTAATATTGGCGACGATGTTCGGTTAGCTCAGAATGTTGTTGTTACAGCATTAAATCATAATTATGAAGATGTAACAAAACCAATTTCGGAGCAAGGAGTAAATACCGAACAAATTTATATTGGCGATGAAACCTGGATTGGAGCAAATGCTGTAATTCTTCCAGGAGTTTTTATAGGTAAACATTGTGTAATTGCTGCCGGAAGTATTGTTACTAAAAATGTTCCATCAAACTCCATTGTTGCAGGCAATCCGGCAAGAATAATTAAGCAATATAACAAGTCGACGGAAAAATGGGAACGTTTAACTAAATAATTTAGGAATTATGAAAACAATTGAAATTCTATTTTGGACACTTATAGCAATAGTATTTTATACATATATTGGCTGTGGAATTATTCTATACATTATGATTACAATAAAAAGACTAATAAAAAAGAATAAGAATATTCCGCAAACAAATTACGAACCCGATGTTACACTTCTTATTGCTGCTTATAATGAAAAAGACTTTGTGGATCAAAAAGTACACAATACTCGCAAACTTGATTATCCAGCAGAAAAATTACATCAAATATGGGTTACTGACGGCTCTGATGATGGAACGCCAGATTTGCTAAGAAAACATCCTGAAATAACGGTATTACATCTTCCAGGAAGAAATGGAAAAATTGCTGCCATGAATAGAGGTATGAAGAAGGTTGAGACACCAATTGTAATATTTTCTGATGCCAATACCTTATTAGGAGAAAATTCAATTAGAAAAATTGTGGAATTATTCAAAAATACAAAAACCGGATGTGTCTCAGGAGAAAAAAGAATACAAAATTTTGAAAAAAATGCTGCTGCCGGAGCTGGTGAAGGAATTTACTGGAAATACGAATCAACACTTAAAAAGTGGGATGCTGAATTAAATTCAGTTGTAGGTGCTGCAGGAGAACTTTTCGCAATTAGAACAGAGCTTTTTCATGAAGTAGAACCCGATACCATTCTTGACGATTTTATTATTTCACTTCGGGTAGCAATGCAAGGGTATAAAATTCAGTATGACCCCGAAGCTTTTGCAATGGAAATGGCTTCAGCTAATGTGGAAGAAGAATTAAAGCGGAAAATACGTATTGCCGCAGGTGGAATTCAATCAATAATCCGATTATTACCTTTGTTAAATATATTTAAGTATAAATTATTATCGTTTCAATATATTTCACACAGAGTATTGCGTTGGACAGTTGCACCGCTTGCCATAGTTATTATATTCGTATTAAATATTTTTCTGCTAAATTCAGCAATAGTTTATAGTGTTATATTTTATGGACAGTTTTTATTTTACGCCGCTGCAATACTTGGTTGGTATTTAGAAAAAAAGGAAATAAAGCTGAAGGTAATATTTATACCATACTATTTTTTCATAATGAACTATGCTGTTTATATGGGCTTCTTAAGGTTTATTAAGAAGAGTCAGAGTGTGAATTGGGAAAGGGCAAAAAGAGGGTAGTAAACAATTTATTAAATTCTAAAGTTTAACGAATCAGACAAATAAGAGCAAGGCAGCAAAACGTTCTGAATATTTGAAAGAAGTTGGAGCATCGCAGGATGCTACAATAGCAATGGAAGATAATGCACTGCTACTAGGATCATTAGGCGTTATGGTTCGCAGCTAGCTAACCTAATTGTAGGCACATTGGTAAAGCGCAGTGCACATTCAGCCATACATAGTTTCACTAAACAGCCTGCAATTGCCACCGCACAAATTGGCGGCAGTATTTAAAACGGTCCGTTTGGATAAAATAATAACAAAGCCCAGCCTGTAACACGCAATAAATAACATAGGGCGGTAAGTGCTTAATTTGAACGATATAATATTTAATAAACGTCTTGGTATCTTGATAAGTAAGAGCTTCG
>JAEINW010000091.1 GCA_016342715.1 Salinivirgaceae bacterium
TATCCATTTTCAAATCTTAAAATGATTTTTAAAATCCTTGCAGATTAATCTACGAAAGTATTGGATGTCTGATATTAGGCTTTAATTGGAAAAAGAATTCGATTGAAAATACTCAATAGATTCAATTAACAGATCGTTTTTATCAATAGGTACCACTCCAACTTTTTCACAAACCAAACCTCCAGCCAGATTTGAAATAGCTGCAATATACTGAAGGGGTAATTTAGCAGCCAAGCAACATGCTGCAACGCTCACTACGGTATCTCCTGCGCCAGAAACATCGGCAATGTCTCTAATTTCTGCAGGTAATTGATGATAACTTCCATTATCAGTTATAAATACGCCAAGCTCTGATAAGGTTACCATAATGGTTTTTGCCTTAAGCCTACTTAAAAGCTCCTTTGTTGCAAGGTTTAATGCATTAAAGTCTCCTTTTGGAATGTCTTCTTTTGAACCTTCGCAAATTTCTTTAAAATTTGGCTTAAATAAAGTTACTCCTTGGTAAAAGTCAAAGTTTCTTTTTTTAGGGTCAACTAGTGTTGGAATATTTTTTGAATGTGCGATTTTTACCACTGAATCAATAATTGCTGGGGTAATATTTCCTTTATCGTAATCCTCAAAAATTACAGCATCAAAAGAATATTTCTGAAATAAGCTTTTTATATGTTCAATAAATCTCGATTCTAAATCTTCAGTCAAGGGCTTGCTCTCTTCTTCGTCAACGCGCAATAAATGTTGATTATCAGAAATAACACGCGTTTTAATGGTGGTTTTTCGTTTGTTCGAAATTAAAATACCATCATCGGTCATTTCACGCTTTTTCAGCAAATTTGTAAATATCACACCATATTCATCGTCGCCAATAATAGCACACATAATGGGTTTTGCTCCCATGGCTTGCACGTTTAATCCAACATTTGCAGCACCACCCATTCGGTTTTCGCGTTTGCTTATGGCAATAATTGGAACCGGAGCTTCGGGCGAAATTCTATCAACTTTGCCCCACATATAAGAGTCAATCATAACATCGCCAATAACCAAAATATTTTGCTTGTTAAAACTTTCAAAGGTGGCTTTTAATTTATCGCTATACATGGTGTTTAATTTTGTTGATATAAAAATTAGTATGGCAAATATAACTACACAAATTTAATTGATGAATTAAGCAAGCCTATTTCTTAAAAAAAACCTAAGAAAGCAATAAAAAGATAGCCTTATAAAATTCTTACAATCTTAAAAGATGAAGAATATTACACTAGCATACTTTATGTTTTTAGAACAATCGTATGTAATATTTGCAGATTTTCAGAACTTTAAATATATTCGCAAACCTTTTTATATAAATGTATCCATATGAAGTATCTCTTACCAATTATCAGAAAACAATTAGTAGCAATTTTTTTTGTTGCTTTATCGCAAGTAATTTTTGCTCAAAGTAAAGATATTCCAGCTGGATATTATGATGACGCAAGCGGTTTATCGGGCTATAGCTTAAAAACGGCTTTGCATAATATTATAAAATCAGGTCATTCTGATCAGGGTTATGATGCATTATATAGTGCGTATGCTATCGGCGACAACGACCCTGATGACAATTATGTTTGGGATATGTATTCTGAAAATCCTGAGGGTGCTGACCCATATAATTTTACTCATTTTAGTGATAAATGTGGAAATTATTCAAATGAGGGCGATTGTTATAATCGTGAGCATTTATTTCCGCAAGGAATTTTTAATGAAGCATCTCCAATGAAATCTGATTATCATCATGTGGTGCCTTCTGATGGAAAAGTAAATGGAATGAGAGGGAGTTACCCTTTTGGAGAAACTGATAGCCCATCGTGGACATCGCAAAATGGGAGCAAACGTGGTTCTTGTTCGTATTCTGGTTATTCTGGAATTGTTTTTGAACCCATCGATGAATATAAAGGCGATATTGCTCGTTGTATGTTATATTTTGCTACTAGATACGAAGATAAAGTTTCATCATGGTCGCACGATATGATTAATGGAACAAGTGAGCAGGTGTATGCCGATTGGTTCATTGAAATGTTGATTGAATGGCACTCAAACGATCCGGTGAGTACAAAAGATATAATGAGAAATGAAGCGGGTTATGATCATCAAGGTAATAGAAATCCATTTATCGATCATCCAGAATATGTGAATTCTATTTGGGGTGGCAATGCAGCTACTATATTTACAAATATTGTTACAAGTCCTGCAGAACCTACATATTCCGATGTTGTTGCTGTTTCTGCAACTATAACTGATGCTGAGGGAATAAACACGGTTTCCTTAAGCTGGGGAACCACATCAGGAAGCCTTTCAAATACTATTGCCATGAATAATTCAACTGGCGATACCTATGAGACTTCTACAAATATTCCAGCTCAAGCCGACGGAACAACTGTTTATTATAAAATTGTTGTGCTTGATAATACTTCGGTAACTTCATCAAGTTCAATTCGTTCATATCATATTGGAGAAATTCCTGTTGAGCTAACTTTATTGGATGAAGATTTTGAAACTACCGAGGATGATATAGTGGTTGAATTAACCGATTGGCTAAATATTAACCAAATAGGATTTGTTCAGTGGGAAGGTAGAATTTTTGGTAGTAACAAATATGCTCAGGCTAGCTCGTATCAGTCGGCTGAAGAAAATGAAATTTGGTTAATTACACCCGAGGTTGATTTGGATCAATCGAAAGGCGAAGTTTTTTCTTTCGATGTTAATGTTGCTTATTGGACACATGTGGGTTTTTCAGTATTAATTTCTCAGAATTTTGATGGAGCAAATGTTGGAACCGCCACATGGGAAGATATTACTTCGAATTTTACCATACCAACTACGCCAACAAGCGGCTATGGAACTATGGGAGCAGCTGGAGCTATGAGTTTGGATTCATATACTGGAAGTATTTATATAGCTTTTAAATATAATGGCGACGATTCAGGAAGCACAGGGGAAGTAACCACCTATCAGGTTGACAACGTATTAATTGAGGGGATTGAAGATTTGGGAGACAACACAGCTCCAATATTAACATATTCTCCAGAAAATGGTGCCACAGATGTTGCCTACAATACAACTATTACAATTAACTCAACGGAAGCTTTATATACAAATTCAGGAACTGATATTGACGAAAATTATATTAAAAGCGTGGTTGCATTTAAAGTTAGCGATGACCAAGGAGCTGATGTTGAATATGCAGCTACAATAAATTCCGAAAAGAAAACAATAACTCTAACTCCAAATGCTGAATTATTATCTGAAACAACTTATTATGTTGCAGTGGCTGATAAAGCTTTTGAAGATACTGCGGCCAATGAAACGCTTGCAAGTAGTGCCTCTTTTAGCACCAAAGTTGCTGATGTAACAGCGCCAATTTTATCTATTTCTCCAGCGAATAATAGCACCAATGTGGCTTTTGATGCTACCGTTACAATAAGCTCAACCGAAGCTTTGTTAACAAATACAGGTGCTGTGGTTGATGAGACTTATATTAAAAGTGTAGTTGCTTTTAAAGTTAGCGATGACCAAGGAGCTGATGTTGAATATGCAGCTACAATAAATGCCGAAAAGAAAACAATAACCCTAACTCCAAATACTGAATTATTATCTGAAACAACTTATTATGTTGCAGTGGCTGATAGAGCTTTTGAAGATACATCAGCTAATGAAACGACTGCTGAAAACACTTTGTTTACTACTATGGTTGCCCCTGATGTAACTGCACCCATTTTAACCTTTTTGCCACAGAATGGTGCCTCAGATGTTTCTTTAGATGCTACAATTACCATTAATTCAACCGAAGCATTATTAACAAATACCGGCGCGGTGCTTGATGAAATTTATATTAAAAGTGTTCTTACTTTTAAAGAAAGCAATGATCAAGGAGCCGCTGTTAGTTATTCTGCAGTTATTAATGCCGATAAAAAAATTATTACCATCACACCCGATGATGAATTAACCGTAGAAAGTGTTTACTATATAGCTATTGCTGATAGAGCCTTTGAAGATACAGCAGCTAATGAAACTGCAGCCGAAAATATTTGGTTTTCAACACAGCCTTTATTTGACATTACTGCGCCAGTTTTGAGCCTTACTCCAGAAAATGGCGCAACAAATATTGACTTGGATACTATGGTTACTATAAGTTCAAACGAAGCATTATTAACAAACACTGGAGCAGCTATAAATGAAGATTACATAAAAAGTGTTATAACATTTAAAATTAGCGATGATCAAGGCGCTGATGTAGATTATTCAGTAACTATTAGTACTGGAAACGATAGCATTACAATTACACCTAGTTCTGATTTATTGGCAGAAACAATTTATTATGTAGCTATAGCAGACAATGCATTTGAAGATACTGCTGCTAATGAAACTACTACAGCAAGTATTTCATTTACCACAAGAGAAGCATATGATCTATATGCTCCTATTCTTGGTTTTACACCAGAAGATGGCGCAACGAATGTTTCATTAGCTACTTCGGTTGTAATTGAATCAAATGAATCTTTATTTTATGGTAATGGGGAAAATTTAACCATAACAAATTTGGCATCCAATTTTAAGTTTACAAAGGATTCCATTTCAGGCGAGGCCATTGATTTTTCAGTAATTTTGAATGAGGGGAAAACCAAAATCACACTTACTTCTTATGTTTATTTAGATGCCTACCAACAATATTTTATTACATTGATTGATAATGTGTTTGAAGATGTTGATGGTAATGAAACCGACTCTATAAAATTCTCTTTTACTACTATTAGTATAGGTGTCGAAATTATAGAACAACCTCAAAATGTAGTAGGCTGTTTTGGCGATGACATGCTATTTGTGGTGAAAGCTTCTGGTTCGGGTGAAATATCTTATGAATGGCAATTTAATGATACAGAAATTGCTTTTGCAAATAACGATACTCTTTTGATTGAAAATGCTCAGGAATCGAATGTTGGTTCCTATAAATGTATTGTGTCAAATAATTTGGGGGAAGAAACTTCAAATACTGCTACTCTTTCTTTTTATGACTTAGTGTATGCGGGTAATGATTCAAGCATTCAAACCGTGGATACTATCACTGAAATTAATCTGTATAACTTATTGGAAAATTATAGCGAAAACGGATCGTGGTTAGATTTTAATAGTAGTGGCGCTTTTAGCAACGGTATATTTAATCCATCTGTTGCAGGAGTAGGAATCTTTAATTTTAAATATTCGGTTGAGGGTGATTGCAATGCTGACGAAGCATTTATTACAATTAATGTTGAAAAAGCTAATTCAATTAAATGGGATCTTTCTAATGAGATAGAAATATTTCCAAATCCAACAAGCGGATTATTTTATATGAATTTGCCAGAAAATAATTCGAAGGTTCAGATTAATATTTTCTCTAGTGAAGGAAGATTAGTTTTTACCAAGAATTGTGATTTAAACACACAAAACACTTTCGATTTTTCAGAATTTTCTAAAGGAATATACTTTTTAAAAATTCAATCAGATAGCTGGCAAGCAATAAAACGAATAAGTATTCAATAAATCAATAAAAACTTAACGGGGTCGCAAGCCTTTGTTAATTAACCCTACGAGGGTTTTGAACTCTCGTAGGGTTTGTTGTTTATCTATACCTACAAAGATTATAATTAAAACATATAGCATTTTGCTACCATAGCGAGGAATAATTTTACTTTTTTTCGACAGCCCTTTTTTTATATCAAATATTTATAATCGGCAGGAATAATAATTTCAATGGTGCTGCCTTTTGGGTTTTCAGCACTACCATTATCCTTAACACTTACTTCAATTTTATTACTATTAAAACTGTTAAAGTAATCAATTATTCTACTCATTAATTGCATGTTAGTTGTGTGCCCCTCTTCAGAATGCTCCAGGTTTCTGTGCAATCCATTTTCTGAAATGCTAATATAAAGACCTTGCTTTCCTATGGAGTCAATAGTAAATTCAAGGCGGCCACCGCCCTCTTTAGGCAACACGCTTTTTTTCAAAGCGCTTTCGGTATAACTAAAAATAATGAGTTTAGGAACAATAATCGATCGGTTTACTTCAGGTGAGATTATAAAATCGTAATCAAACTGTTCTTTAAAGCGGAATTTTTCAAGTGTTAAATAGTTTTTTACATAGCCAATTTCCTCTTCTAGTGAGCGTGAAAACTCATCCATTGAGACAAGAGATTCTCGCATAAATTTTGAAAATTGTCCAAGATTCGAATAAGCTGTTTTTTTATCTTCTTTATTAATTGAAAATGCAATAGAGTTTAGTGCGTTGAATAAAAAATGAGGATCGAGCTGACTTTTAATTAAGTCGAGCTGCATTTCAAAAAACTTCTCGTTGCTATATTTTACTTTAGTAACTTTGTTTTTGTAAGCTCTTATGATTATTTCATATAGCAGCAATAAAACAACAACACAAGTCAAGTACAGTAAAAAATTAAGCCAATAGTGTTTGTTTTTTGAATACTCAATTACATATTGATAATTTTCGTTTTGCACCGAAAGATAATTATTTGTATTTGGACCGTTTGTTTTTACAGAGAAAGATACTTTTTGGATACCCAGACCAGGAATTTTTATTTTCACAGGATGTGAAAAATCATTACGATAAATTACCAATAGGTTATTATGAACTGCTATGAATTCTTCCTCGCCATCTAAATCAATATCAATAAAGCGAACCTGATTTAGGGCACTTTCTAATGAAATGGTTTTAATTTTTTTTAAAGCGGTACTGTAAACATCAACCGATGCGTTTTTTGAAAAAAGCAATATTTTATTCCAATGATTTCTATTGGGGTCAAATACAAAACTTTTGTTGCTTAGCTTTTTTTGTATTTTTATTTCGCCTTTAGTATTAAGCAAAACAATTTTTGGCTTTTTGGTTTCGCGTAAGGACCAGCTTAACGAGGCAACGCCATTTCCATTTTCATCAGAAAATGGGAAAGTACTTGTAACAGACATTCTGCTTTCGTATAAAATAGGAACAAAATAATACGACAGGTCAGAATTTAAAACTACCGAAGCTGAATATAAGCCCTGATCGGGTGACCCAACCCATGCTTGGTTTGTGCTGTTTAATGTGGAAATAAAAATTTCGGGGTGCTTATCGTTGTTTATATCAAAAATAATTGGTGATCCTACAATTTGCACACCTAGTTCGGGCGATGAAAAAAGTTTTTTGTTTTGAATATCGTAGGCATATATTTTACGAGGCGAACTTGAAAAACGAGTATTTACCGAAAAAACTAACTCGCCAAATCCATCATTATTCAAATCAGTTATTTCAGACGATCGTAAAACAAAATGTTTTGAATTTAAATTATTTGGAAATTCGCAAATTTTTACCTTTTCAGGTGAAAATGCATTGCTTTTGCCGGGAAGTAAACCATATAAATAAAGACTATTGTTATCGAAAGAAAACACATATACTTCGCTTAAATTATCGTTGTTGTAATCTCCAATTATAAAATCGAAATTATCAACTACTTCTCCATCAAGATACCAAACATTCTGGAATTCTCCATGACTTGAATATTGATTAATAACCGGTTGGCGGTTATCTGACAAGTGATAATAAATAAACTGTTCTGAAAAACCATCGTTGTTGTAATCAACATAAGTAATTTGTTGTCCATCGGCTAAAATATGATTGTTTTCATTAACCAATTCTCCAATATATCTTTCAAGTAAATCGGGTTGAATAATTCTACCAATTAATAATCCAGCAATAACAATTGCTAAATAGGGGAGCCATTTGTTTAGGTTATGTCTTTTCAAATTACTGTTTTTGAATATCAAACATACATAAAAAAAATAATACTTAATTTCAGGTTTTTAATTTGTTAATTGTATATTTCAAAAAAGAATAAAATTTAAAACTATTCAAATGATTAAAATAGCTGTTGTTTTAGGGTTTATATTAGTAAGCTTTCAGTTAATTGCTGGTTCGCATCGTGATTCTATTGATGTGCTTCATTATGAAATTTGTCTTGATATTTCAAAT
Organism: Salinivirgaceae bacterium; assembly: GCA_016342715.1. Taxonomy (GTDB): domain Bacteria; phylum Bacteroidota; class Bacteroidia; order Bacteroidales; family SZUA-534; genus JAEINW01. Next base: position 8,032 of record JAEINW010000091.1, read on the forward strand.
ACATCGATACATGAAATAAAAGGGAATACCATTTTAGAGATTAGAGCCTTTGAACCCACGGCTAAAATATTTCTTGATTTATATAAACTTACGGTTGATTCAATATTAATTGAAAATCAATTACTTTCTTTTTCTCAAAACGATACCTTGTTAGCAATTGATTATTCAATACAAAGTGCTTCGGAGTCAGTATTTGTTAATGTTTACTATCATGGCATTCCGCAACAAGATTCAGAGTGGGGTGGTTTTTATTTTACAAATGATTATGCCTATAATATGGGAGTTGGAATGGGTGATTATCCTCATGGAATTGGCAGGTATTGGTATCCATGTATTGATAGTTTTACCGATAGAGCTACCTACGATTATAAAATAAAAACAAGCGAAAATAATAAAGCCGTATGTTCTGGAATTTTTCAAAATGTTACTATTGATGAACAAGATTCAAAGCCAATTTATCACTGGAAATTAGAACAAAGCATCCCAACCTATTTAAGTTCGGTTGCTGTGGGTCCATATATTGAAATTTATGAGGTTTATAATGGTATTAATCGGGATATTCCTATTTCAATTTTTGTTTCTCAATCAGATTCATCGGGAGCCACAAAAACCTTCAGCAATTTAATAGCAAGCTTACAATCATTTGAAAATAGATTTGGAGAGTACCCATGGGACAGGGTGGGTTATGTAGTTGTTCCATTTAGTGGTGGAGCCATGGAACATGCTATGAATATTGCTTTTCCTCAATATGCTTTAACAGGAAGCATTTCAAATCAAAACTTAGCGGCTCATGAATTGGCTCATAGTTGGTTTGGAAATTATGTTACCTGCGAAACTTCACAAGAGATGTGGTTAAATGAAGGTTGGGCATCGTACGCTGAAGCTATTTTTAAGCAAGATGTTTTTACTATTGAAATGGCAAAAAGCCACATTCATTCAAATCATATTTCTGTATTAAAAAGTGCTCATTTAGTTGATGGTGGTTATTATGCTTTAAATAATATTCCACATAACATTACTTATGGAAAAACAGTATATGATAAAGGCGCCGATGTGGTTCATTCCTTACGAGGTTATTTGGGTGATTCTTTATTTTTTAAGGGCGTAAAAAAGTATTTAAGCAATTATGCTTTTAGTTCGGTTTCTTCCTATGATTTAATGCAATCTATGTCTGATGAAACAAATGTCGATTTGAACAGCTTTTTTAATAATTGGGTTTTTCAACCTGGGTTTCCGCATTACACCATTGATAATTTTACGGTTGAACCATTGGGTGATGCTTATCAGGCGAGTGTTTCGTTAAGTCAAAAACTTAAGTTTCGTGACGTTTACGGAAATAAAAATAAGATCCCGCTTACATTTATGGATAATAATTGGAACACTTTTGATACGGTGCTTGAATTTGATGGGCAAAATGAATCGCTAGTTGTTGAATTACCCTTTGAAGCTACGGCTGTTTTTACCGATTTAAACCAACAAGTAAATGATGCTACAAATAATGATGTGCAGCTAATAACAGATTTGGGTTATGTACAATTTAACGATTGTGATTTTAAGTTAAATACCAAGCAAATGCAAGATTCAAATTTTGTAAATGTAATTTATAATTGGGTATTGCCAAGTCCATTTAAAAATCAAATAGATGGAGTTACTATCTCGAATTATCATTACTGGAAAATAGAAGGATTAATTTCTGATGGTTTTATTGCTGACGGGAAATTTTCATATGCTTTTTCACAAAATACCAATCCTGATGACAATTATGATTCTGGCACAAGCGACACCTTAGTTTTGTTATTTAGAGAAAATCCATTATTCGATTGGAGGGTTGCAATGGTTGGTTCATCGGCTCAGTTAAGTGTTGGGAATATTTATTATGAAAACTTGAAATTTGGTGAATATGCCATTGGTTATTGGGATGGTCAAACACCATTAACTTCATTAAAAGATGAAAATAACACGATTAATTACCCAATAATTTATCCAAACCCAATGACAAATGAACTAAACCTTGAATTTGAAAAATCACATAAAGGGAACATTTATATATATGATATAAATGGGAAGTTGCAAATGAAAAAAAAGATTCATAAAGCTAAATATTTGCTTATAAATACAAATTCATTAGTTTCAGGAACCTATTTCATGCAAATTGATGGTATAAATTCAAGAAGAAAAATTATTAAACGCTAATCCTTTTTCTTATTGTTTTTATTGAAGTTTGGTTTTCTTTTTCCAGAAAAATTTTTCTTACCATCCCTTTTTGGATAGGGTTTCTTTTTTTTCGATGAATTTGGATTGTATTCAGGTCCGTCACCAATTTCTGGAGGATTTGGAATCTTAAAAATCACTGTTTCAATTAGTTTTTCTATTCTGGAAAACTTGAATTGATCTTCTTCGTTAATAAAAGTTAATCCAACTCCAGTGGATGCAGCACGGGCGGTTCTACCAATTCGGTGTACATAATCTTCGGCATCTTGAGGCACATCATAATTAATAACCAACTCAATGTTATCAACGTCAATTCCTCTTGAAACAATATCGGTAGCTACTAAAATCGGAAATTTTTTATTTCTGAAATCTAACATTACCGTTTCGCGTTCCGATTGATCTAAATCGGAATGGATGGCTTTAGCGTTAATTCCTTCAACGACCAACTCTTTAACCAATGTCTTAACCGTATGCTTTGTTGAGGAAAAAATGATAGCACTTTCCATCTCTTTTTCCTTTAATAGATGACAAATCAAACGGTTCTTTTGATTATTATAAGTAAGATAAGCAGCTTGTAATATACCTTCGGCAGGTTTTGATATGGCAATGTTTATTTCTTCAGGATCGGTTAAAATCATTTTTGCCAAAATCCTTATTTTCGGTGGCATTGTTGCTGAAAACATCATGGTTTGGCGTTTTTTGTCTTTTGGAAGATATTTAATAATTTTTGTTAAATCTTCCATAAAACCCATGTCTAACATTTTATCAGCTTCATCTAAAATCAGATATTCTAATTCCGATAAATCAACATATCCTAAATTTAAGTGCGATAATAACCTTCCAGGCGATGCAATTAAAATGTTTGCTCCGGTTTCTATAGCTACCCGCTGGCGTTCCCAAATGGCAGGGTCGTTGCCTCCATAAATAGCCGTAGATTCTAAGCCTGCAAAATATGCAAATCCTTGAAATTGTTGGTCAATTTGAAGAGCTAGTTCTCGAGTAGGAGCCAATATAATACCTTTAATTTTCTCCGATTTTGTTGCATGCAAATGATGCATTAAGGGCAATAAATAGGCAGCAGTTTTTCCGGTTCCTGTTTGTGCACAGGCAATTAAATCTTTTTTCTGTAATGCAAGAGGAATCACTTTTTCTTGCACTTTCGATGGTTCGTCAAAACCCATAGCCTCAATACCTTCGTAAACGGCATCGCATAGCTTTAAATCAATAAATTTCAAACTTTTATAATTAGTAAATAACTTTGCAAAAATAGAAACAAACTAGCAATAAAAAAATAGAATAATTAATCCTTTATTTGTTGTTCTTGAATATACTGCCGGAGTTCTTCTTTAAGCTTTCGTGCCTTTTCTTCTTTAGTTAATTGTTGATGCGTATAAAAAATAAGAAATTGAGCTAAGCCCATTAAATTAACCTGTTGATTGGGACTAATCATTCCGCGATATTCAATATTCATAGTGTATTGTTTTAACTGCCAATCAATCATCGCATCTGTTGTCCATTTAGGAGCGCTTGCCCGAGCCGTATAGCCGGCCATGGTTAAATTTTGCTGCGCATTTATTGTGTTTTGATCGGGAGAGTTTTGAATAAATGATTTTTTAAATTGTTGCTTATTCATCCAAGGTAAAATAAGTACTTCCGATAAGCTAATAATATCTTTATTCAGAATAACTCCAGCAATGTAATTGTTAACCTTTAATGTGTCAGGAATTACATAAACATAGGGCTTAAATCCCACATAAGTAAATGTAAGCGTATCGTTTTTGTTAATTTTCACTGTAAATTGTCCCAAATTATCAGTTATAGCCCCTCTGTTTTTTTGAGATCGAATATGAACATTGCTCATTGGATTTAAACTATCAGCATCAAGCACCACGCCTGATATAGTAATGGTGTCAGGATTAATTAATTGAGCAAAATTTGCTTTTAAAATAAAGATGAAAATTAAAAAAATCCAGAATTTTTGCATAATTTGTTTTTTTTTACAATACAAATAAAGAATTTAATTAAATTAGTACGGTCTTAAAAATAACCAATCAGAGGTTTGACGAATTACATTTTATAAAGTTAACACCTTATGGCAAAAAAGTTACGCTTCTTAGTATTTATTATAATAGCTTTTGTTTTTGTTTATTGCAGCCGAGAGCCAGTTCATACAAATCCAAAGGTGAAAGCTTTATCGGATTATGAAAGTAACGATGGTGAAATTTCATTGAATATAAAGGGTGGAAAAGCTCCTTATGTCATTGAATGGTCAAATAATTTAAGCGATTCAGTACTTTCAAATTTAATGGCGGGAACTTATTTTGTTACTATTACTGATGCAAGAAAAAAGACCTTTGTTGACACCATTGTAGTTACTCAACCCCCTTGGCCAATATGTTTTGATATTGAGGGGAATAGTTATAAAACAGCAGTTTTTGGTGGGCAAACTTGGATGATTGAAAACTTAAGAGTAAAAAAGAATCCTATGGGAGCGCCCGTTGAAAATTTTGGTGTGAATGATTCTTTAGTAACTATTTATGGCAGATTATATACCTGGCAAATTGCAATGAACAATTCTGTAAATGAATCTGCTCAAGGAATTTGTCCTGATGGCTGGCATCTTCCAAGTGATGAAGATTGGTCTACTTTGATTGATAATATCTCGAATTTTGATCAAGAAATACCCAATCTTGAGAAATCGTTAGAATTAACCTATCCAGGTTTTTTCAATAACGATTTTTATAATTTGGATGCCTCTGTAAGTTTTTGGACCTCTACCCAAGCAAGCGATAATGCTTGGAAAAGATACTTTAATAAAAATCTTTCCAAAGCATTTCGTTACCATGAAAACAAGCAGAATGCTATTTCGGTGCGATGTGTGAAAAACAAATAGCCTGATCAACCTGTTGGAATTATGTTCCACGATAAACTATCATTAAAAGAAAGATTTGTACTTCTCTCCTTAGATAATATTAGAGGGTATAGGCTTACCAATTCAATTGCCATGCAAATGGGTGTGGTTGGGGTTATTCTTTATGAAATGTTTGAGAAAAATATAATTGTTTTAAGTGATGATAGAATAGTTATTGAAAAAGATTTCCCAACAGATACAAGTTTTGAGTTTGTAAAAAACCACATTAAAAACCACTCCCATCCACCAAGGTTGGAAAGCTTAATTAAAGAGCTTCGCTTACACTCACATAAATTATTTTCAACAATAGTTAAATCATTGGTAACTAAGGAAATACTTTTAGTTGTAAAGAAAAATATTTTTGGAATTTTTGCCACAAAAAGATTTCCCACCCGCTATAAAATACCTGAACTGCGTTTAAAAAAATTCCTTCTTATTTTGGCAAAAGAAAATAGAATTCCTGATGAAGAGAGCTATGTGCTGCTGCGATTTATTAATCAATGCAATTTAATTTTACCTGTTTTTGGGTTAAAAAATAAAAAAACAGTTAAAAAATACATCGATCTTTTAAAGAAGGATAATGGTAGCTTTGTGGTAAATAAACACGAATTAATTTTATTTGAAGCCATTAAAAAGGCAAGCTTGAGCCTTTTAGTCTCATTAGCTTAATCAGCGTATTTTACGCAATATTTTCCTTCATTGAAAGCTAGCTTTCGTAACTACCAAATAGCTTTTCAAGTTATTGTTATTTGAATAAATTTTTGCAATCGCAAAACACGAATAAGCAATAAAATTATTTGATTGAATTTTATAAATTTATAAAGAGTTATTTTTGGATCAATTTGAAAAATTGTGAAGCAAGCTAAATTTATTTTGAAAAAGGACAGTCATAAATAATATAGCTTAGAATTTAAACTACCTCGCTGCAAGCATAGGGGAAAAAGACACAAGATTCCGATACGCTTCGCTTTCGTGATCAGTTCGACTTTTCAAATCAGTGAACGGCTTTAGCCCTCAAAAAAGTTAAAATCAGTTTTTTTTAGCGTTAGCCGCGTTCTCTTCTTTCAGCTTATTTCTTTTGCATGCACACGTCCTTTTGTTCCCTATGCAGGGATCAACACACTAAGTGTGAGGAGGTCTCCTTTAGGGGATCAAGGGGCGAGCGATGGAAATATTCGAATTTATCAGTTTTCTTTGTCACATTAACTACTGACCGCTATAGAATTTTATCGTGCAGCCACTAAAGATACTGATGATATTGTATCCCCCATTCCAACCAATGTAATAGGTTTATCAATGATAATAGTTGGTATGGCAATTATTTCTAATTCATTATTTTCAAACATTCCTGTTTCAGATAAACTATTTGGTCCAAATACGTCTTTTAGATAATTAGAAAGTTCATTTAATTCATTTAATCCAATATCTGAAACTTCTTTGTCTTTTGCCCAAAGTAAGACTTCGTGAGTGTCTATAGCACCGGTACCCGCTTTTGCCGCAGCTATTACAGCAGCCAATTGCATACCATTTCTATTTTGCTCGGGTGAAATTTTATAGCCTTTTTTCTGTAAAGTAACATACAATCCAAACATATGAAGTTGCAGTCTGTGACAGTTTGAATATTCAAAAACTTTTTGCATGCCTTTAAAAAGATTCACGCTGTTGGTTTTTTCTTCGCAGGCTTTGGTTAATTCAACTTCACCCATCACTTCCAGTAAGTCAATAAGTTCGCGTTCATTAAAACCAACACTATCTGAAACCTTTGCCAAATTATCTAACAAATATTTACGTATCACTTTATCTTGGGTTGAGGCAATTTCAAAATGTAAAATAGCATTCTGATTATTTTCTTTCCATTTTTTAATAATTGCTTTCGAAGCCTCAATTCTATCGGTTCCTTTGGTGCCATCTGAAAAGGTTTCTGTTAGCATTTGATATCCCGAAAGAATAATATATTCATTTTTAATTTCTGGATTCGACATGGCCTTGGCAAAATCTTCATCAATTTGCAAGCGGAAATTTAATGGATCGTAAGTAGCAATAAAACGATTCGATTTTGGACAGGTAAAGGTTTCACCATTAATGCTCATCTGATCTCCTTTATCGAATTCAATAATCCAATGAATTAATGGCGTATTATTTTCTCTTGATATTTCGTTGGCTTTTTTTAGTTTTCCATCGTTTCCAACCGATTGTAAATTGGGCAAATCGAGAAAAAGGCTGGCTTGTTCTTTTGGTATGGATGCTCCGTGCACATACACGGGGCTTACATTACAAACAGCCATAACATTGGCAACTATCCCGCCTTGTCCACCCATTTGCATTTTATCGTAGCCCAAATGGTCATTAAGCCAGTTAAAAGTTTCAACGTTTTGAATTAGCCATTCTTCAGCAATTCCACTTTTAAAACAATGCACAAAGCCACGAAAAACATCGTCAGCTGTTTTAATGTTTTTTTCAGCTCTTTCTAAAATAACCTTTTCGTTAAAGTTGAATTTAGATATTAGTTGCTCAATTTTTTTGCCCGATACCTTTATTACAGCATCAATATTGGCATTAAATGCGCTAATTAACCCATTAACTTCTGACATTTTTTTGAGTTGATCGGGAGCAGTTTTATAATTCTCTAGCCAGGTGCTCTTTAATTCTTCATTCAACATAGGTGAGCTTTTTTTTTGATGTGAATATTTTAACAATAAAAACATTATGGTTCACAAAAGTATAAAAATCAGATAACAATACAGATTTAAGTGATGTTAAAAGTTCAAGCTAAGTTTCTGATATTCACTAAACAATTGTTGTATGTGGCTAATATTCTTGCAGTTCGATATATAATTGTTAAATGTATTAAAAGTATCGAAAAGGTTTGCGCTGAATTGTATAATCAGCTTATTTGCTTTTGACAATAATTGTGGAATTGTTTTTGTAAACAAAACAAACAAATTCAGAATAAAGAATATAGCATGAAAAAAATTGTAAGTGTTTTATTTTTTTACAAAAAAATATTTATACCAACAATAGCACTTTCTATAGTATTTGGGTTTATTATGTCAGATAAATTCTCCTTAGCTTCTGTTGGTTTTGCATACATATTTATTTCCTTATTATTTCATTTTGTAATATATGAATTACGGAACCCCAATGAATACTATTTTTATTATAACATTGGACTTAATAAAATATCACTTTGGATATGTAGCGCATTAATTAGTTGCGTTATAGGAATAATTTTTATGACCTTATGAGAAGTTTACATGTTGATAGTATTATCAAAGCTTATAACAATAAGCAGGTTTTAACCGATGTGTTTGTTTCATGCAATAGCGGTGAAATAGTTGGTTTAATTGGTAGAAATGGATCGGGAAAGTCTACCTTATTGAAAATAATATTTGGGTCATTGGTACCAGAAAGAAAGTTTGTAAAAATTGATGAAGAAGTTTTAAACACACTTTTTAGAAACTCAAGAAAAATTAAATATTTACCACAACATGGTTTTTTGCCAGATCATATTCGATTGAATGAAGTTGTTAATTTATTTTGCAATAAGGCTTGCGCAAAAAAGATAAAGGAACATGAGAAGGTAAAGCTTTTTCTAAAGAAAAAATGCAAGCAGCTTTCGGGTGGTGAAAGACGGTTTTTTGAAGTGTTATTAATTATTTATTCCGATGCTCAATTTATTTTATTAGATGAGCCATTTAATGGGATTGCCCCAATTTATAAAGAAGAAATAAAGAAAATAATAACAGAACAATCGCTAAGTAAAGGCTTTATAATCACCGATCATGATTACAGAAATGTTATAGATATTTCAACAAAGCACATACTGCTTCACGACGGAGGAACAAAACCCATTTTATCGATGGAAGATTTAAAATATTGGGGATATCTCTCGGAAAACTAAAAACCTCCCAAATAATTGAGAGGTTTTTCTATGTTGTTAATCAACCGTAATTGATTTGGATACGTTCTTTGGAACATCGGGATGGATGCCATGATTTTCAACCTTATTTTTGTTCAAGTACTTACGTTTAACAATAGACATGTTTAAGGCTAATAATTGTAAGGCTAAGGTTGCCTGAAATACAAAAATAAACTTATCACCCGTTTTTGGTATTCTTATGTATTTATTAAAATAATTCTCTTGTCCCGATGGTTTTCCCTCAATGGCTTTGCGTAAATCCTCATCTTCTTCAGCAATTAAAATAATATCGGCTCCACGAATTTTATGTGTGTGGATTTGTGTAATAGTAGTTCTCTTGTCACGTTCATCGGGTGGGCAAATAAATATTAATGGATAGTTAGAGAAATAATCTTCGATATTTACTTGTTCTGCATAGCTTTCGTATGCTTTTTTGTAAACCGCCTGTTCGGCATCGCTTTCGTAATTTCCTTTTAATATTTCAGTTCCATAATCACTAAATTTAAAGTTGCGTAATAGCGAAACAAAAGAGTTCAGTTGCTCAATGTTTTTAAATTCCGAAAGTTTTAAATCGATAAAATAGCTAAGAATATTTGTATGTAATTTCTCTAAATCGTTAAACGAATAGATGGTGTTTTTACCCAAAATGGTATTGGGGCCATGTTTAAATTCTGCTGAATCGTAACCTTCGGTATGGTTTAATACGACTTCGCGAATTTTTAAAGCGCCTTCTTTTGCAATGCCAATTAATGAGGTTCCCAAAATATGCATCGATGGTTTTAAGAATAATTTCAAAACCACTTCTGTAATATCTTCTTCCACATTTTTCAGGGTAAAGTCCATGTAATGCTTTATTTTACCCATTTTATTCTTCACATCTTCATCGCTATGGCTCATGCTTAATGCAATTAACTTGAATAAAGCAATTTGGCTAATGAACGATTTGGTGGCTGCCACAGCAATTTCTGCTCCGCATAAAATTGGTAAATAGAAGTCTGATTTTTCTTGTGGAATGGTTGAATTTTCGTTGTTGACGATGGAAATTAATTTAATATTTTTTCCGTAGCTTGCTCTTATATCAATAAAAATATCAACCAAATCTTTGGTTTCGCCCGATTGACTTACGCCAATAAGCACGTCGTGCTCTTTTACCGATGCCAAATAAAATGAACGAAACATTCCAGGGTTGGCAACAATTACCGAGAAACCTTCAATGTTATTAAAGAAAGCAGCAGCAGTTAATGCTGCATGGTATGATGTCCCCGATGCTACAATGTAAACCCTTGTACCTTCTGCTTTTGCTTTTTTAAAGACTTCAATGGTTTGTTTTTTATATTTAAGAATAGTTCGTTTCTTTTTCCAGATAATCATTAAATCCATCACAAAAAGCTTCATGAAATATTCTTCGCCAAAGCCAAGTAATTCATTTAAAAGAGTTGTGTCTTCTGATGTGAATCCAATGGATTTAGCATTTTTTAATGATTCTAATTTTGTGTTAAGAATTGCCTGATAAAGTTTTTCAAAAACAGGATTTTCCATGATTGCTTTAAAGGATTGGATTAATTCCTTTTGATCGAAAACATCGTAAAGTTTTACAAAATCGTACAATAGAGTTCGGTGGTTTTTATAATCGCTTTCAAATATTTGGTGAATGGTATTTTCATCTTCTTCTACCAAATAGTACTTCATTAAAATGTCAAGATTTGCAGGAGAGGTATAAATTTCTTGCTCCATGTAATAGTCAAATCTTGGTTGCAAAGCAATATCCTGAATGTTTAAACGAGAACGTTTTAAACCAGGTTTTTTTTCTGTGCCATCACACAAAGAAAACACCACATAATCATCGTGTGTAAAATACAAACTTTCGCCTTCGATCAATGGAATTAGAAAACGGGTTTTTGAAAGAATTGAGGTTAAGTCGGAACTAACTACAATAAATTCGCCATTGGCATCTTTTCCTTTTCCGGCATAAAGTGAGGATCCCGATTTTATGGCAAAAATACCTGGAATATCAGGAGCTGTAATACAAGCGGCATACGAACCCACTGCTTTTTTTTCAGCTTGGTGGATGGCCTCTTTCAAAAAAGCTACTTTTTCTTCCGTGGTGTTTGTTTTCTTTTTTGCCAGTAGTTTTGCGTAGAAATGTTCAATTAAATGCACCAGCATCTCGCCATCGTTATCCGATTTTACATTGTGACCATTTTCAACTAAAAATTCTTTTAAGGTGTCAGTATTTGAAAGATTTCCATTGTGTGCACCCACCATATGTGTGTGACACTGTACCTCATGGGGTTGTGCATTTTCATCGGTAACAGAACCGTAGGTTGCCCAACGAACTTGTCCAATAAACTTTTGACCAGAACGTTTGCCAATTTCAAGCTCTTCGGTAACTACCGATGGAGCCCCAACTTTTTTCATTAGGTTAATTTCACCATCGGTGTTGATGAATGAAGCTCCGGTGCTATCGTAACCGCGGTATTCAAGTTTTTTTAAAAGAAAACAAGCTTCATTACCAATGTTTTTATTATCGTTTGCATATATTATTGAGACTACGCCACACATATTTTTTTGAGTAAAAAAGGTTAAGTGAATAAGTTAATCTAGCGATATTATAAAAAAAAATTCAAAAAGACACCCTTGCTTGTATGTTTAAAAATTGGTTTGTTGTTAAGCCAATGGAGGTAGGGTATTGCAGATGGATTGAAGTTGGAATTTGCAGCTCCTAGTTTGGTAACTTTAAAAGCGAAGCAGGCGCTTCGCTATCCAAAGGAACTCACAGCGTCTGCTGTGAGAATAAATTCCAATATTTTGTAGCTCTAAACTCGCTCCCTAATTTTAGGGCTGGCTGGGGAGGTGAAAAAATACTTACTTTAATTTTTATGGCTTGATTCAAATACTACAATACAGCAAACTATATCAACAAAAGAATTGCCAAAAGGTATGTTTATTTACAAAATTGAAGCTAACAATGTGTTAATTGGTAAAGGCAAGTGGCTAAAGGAATAATTCCATTTTTTGCAAGGCTGTTTTTAACTATAATCAATAGAAATGAAAAACAACAGATTTGCTATCAGATGCAGCAGAATGCTAAGCGAATGTGTCAACAAAATGCACAAGGTATAAATTTAAGCTCATCAATTAATTAAGAATTCGCTAAGCATCTTTTATAAAATATGGTTTGGGGTCGATTGTTTGACAATTTTTTATTGGAGAGCTCTTGGCCTCTTTTTTCTTCTTTCCTAATTTCAGCTTTTTTTCTTAATGATTCTGATTTATAATAATCCTCTCTTATTCAACATAATATATTTTTACGGAAATTATTTTCACTTTTTTATTTTTCTATATACCAGTTGCTTATGCCCTATGTGAAAATTATTTTTTGTTTTTAGTGAATACGTTTTAGTGGTTTTTGCAATTAATTAATAGTAAGCAATTAATTAAAA
>JAEINW010000092.1 GCA_016342715.1 Salinivirgaceae bacterium
TTTGAATCTATGCGCCTTGCAGTAAATCTTGCTTCAGCTTAAATATAGCAGAAAAATATCCTCCTGAGTAAATACCAATAGAGAAAAACATCACCTGTGAAGAAGGGTTTATTTTATTGTAAAATATAACGGACGTTAAAATATAAAAAAATAAATTTATTTCAATTATTTTTCTTTGTGTGGCTTTGCGTGCACTTCGTGATCCTTTGTGGTTAAATTTTTATTATACCACAAAGGTCTTCGCAAGGTATAATTAAGGGTTTATGCACGCTCTAATATTCAATCAAAATATTTAATAAGCCATTCAAAAAATATGGAAAAATTTAACCGAAACTTATCGTTCGTGATTCGTCAGCATTTACTTTAATACTAACTTTTACCATGTGCTCTGGCAACAAGTCTTCAACCAACTCAGGCCACTCTATAAAGCAATAATCGTCAGAATAAAAATAGTCTTCGTAACCTAAATTGTAAACTTCTTCAATGTCATTTATTCGATAAAAATCGAAATGATAAATGCGCATTTTATTTTCGGTAAAATACTCATTTATAATAGCAAAAGTTGGACTTGTCACCACATCGAGCACTTGCAATTGCTTACAAATTTCTTTTATAAAAGTGGTTTTTCCGGCGCCCATCTCACCATAAAAGGCAAAATGCTTTTTAGCATTCATTTGTGAAACAAATTGTTTTGCTGCTTTTTGTATTTCACTTAAATCTTTAAAGACAATATCGTTCATTTACTATCAAAAATTAATATGCTGCAAATGTAAATTTTTTAGCATGAAAAAAAGCAGCCATAAATAGATTGCTTAAATATGTTTAATGATTTATTCTATTTTTAAAATTTCAAAAACGCCCCTAAGCCATTGACTGATATTGCAAAGTCTAATTTAGGCTGTAGCATTGTCGATGGTTTTGAAACCTGTTGGTTATAAAGTTTTACTGCCGTTTTAGCCTTTTTATTAAATTGTATTGAAAATGGTATTGATATAACAACACAACCAGCACCTATTGCGGCCATTGTCCAATTAGGTTCGCCTCCGCCAGCCGCAGTTCCCAAAGGATAACCAATCATTCCTCCACCTATTACTCCAAAAATAGTAGCTGCTATATAGTTCGAATGTGCAGATTTCATTTCAGAGTATGCTTGTTTATTAATTTTTGTGACCTCTAACAATTGGTTCACTTTTAAGAATTTTCCATTTTGTACAAATTTATATCCACCAAATACTTTAACCATAGAAATAGTTTCATCTGAAGTTTGGGCTTGTAAGCCAAAAGCAAATATTCCTAATAAAGCAATTAAGAAAAGTTTTTTCATAGATTTGAGTTTAATTTTGTTTTTATAATGCTAGTAAAAGTAAAACAATAATTTATTTATATAAATGAACGCATCAGAGAAAAAAATAGAAGAACTTAAACAAGTAGTTTTAAACTTACCTGAAAAACCAGGAGTTTACCAATACTTTGATGCGGATGGAACGATTATTTATGTTGGTAAAGCAAAAAACTTAAAAAAACGGGTTTCTTCATATTTTACAAAATATCACGACAGTGCAAAAACCCGAATTTTAGTTCGAAAAATAAATGAAATAAAACATATTGTTGTTGATTCGGAACAAGACGCACTGCTGCTTGAAAACAACCTGATTAAAAAATACCAGCCTCGATACAATGCACTTTTAAAAGACGACAAAACCTTTCCTTGGATTTGTATAAAGTCAGAACCATATCCAAGAGTTTTTCCTACCCGAATGTTTATTCGCGATGGCTCTACTTATTTTGGCCCCTATACATCGGGGCGAACCATGAAAGTAGTACTCGATTTTATTAAACAATTATATCCTCTAAGAACTTGTAATTTAAATTTAGCAAAAAACCACATCGCTCAAGGAAAGTATAAAGTTTGTCTCGAATATCATATAGGAAATTGTTTGGGCCCTTGCGTTGGTGAGCAAAACGAGGAAGATTATTTGCAAAATATTCAACATATAAAAGATATTTTAAAAGGAAATATTGGTCAGGTTATAAAACTGGTAAAAACTAAAATGGCCGCTTTAAGCAGTGATTATAAGTTTGAAGAGGCTCAGCAACTAAAAGAAAAACTGGGGCATTTAGAAAATTATCAGGCCAAATCGACCATTGTAAGTCCGACTATTCATAATGTGGATGTTTTTTCATTTGTTGAAGACGAGGGAAGCGCTTATGTTAATTTCTTAAAAGTAGTTAATGGCGGAATTATACAAGTACATACCATAGAATTAAAAAAACGAACCGACGAAGAAAAAGAATCGCTTTTACTTACTGCCATTACTGAAATTCGTCAGCGAATGATGAGTACTTCACGCGAAATTCTAGTGCCTTTCCCGCTCGATTTTGAATTGGAAAATGTAAAATTTCTGGTTCCACAAATAGGCGATAAAAAAAAATTGCTTGATTTAAGTATGCGAAATGCGTTTTATTACAAGCAAGAAAAAATGAAACAGGAAATGAATCGCAGTCCGCAGAAAAAAATTGACCGAGTGATGGAAACCATGAAAAATGATTTGCGCTTGAAAGAAAACCCGGTTCATATCGAAGGTTTCGACAATTCAAATATTCAAGGAACCAATCCGGTAGCAAGCTGTGTGGTTTTTAAAAACGGAAAACCCAGCAAACGCGAGTATCGGCATTTTAATATTAAAACGGTAGTTGGAGCCGATGATTTTGCTTCGATGGAGGAAATTATTTTCCGCCGCTATAGAAGATTATTAGATGAGGAAGAATCATTACCACAATTAATAGTTATTGATGGAGGAAAGGGACAATTGGGAGCTGCTGTAAATAGTTTACGCAAGTTAGATTTAATTGGTAAAATCTCGATAATAGGAATAGCCAAGCGACTTGAAGAAATTTATTTTCCCGGAGATTCAGTTCCCATATATTTAGATAAAAACAGTGAGTCGCTAAAAATTATTCAACATATAAGAAATGAGTCGCACCGCTTTGGCGTGAACTTTCATAGGCAAAAACGCTCCATTAATTTTATTACTTCAGAATTAGATACCATTAAAGGAATTGGTCCCAAAGCCAAAGAAAATTTGTTAACAGAATTTAAATCGATTGAAAACATAAAAAAAGCACCGCTCCCAGAATTGGAAAAGGTACTTGGGAAAGCTAAAGCTTTATTGGTGTTTGAGTATTTTAAATAGGAGCGTTAATTATTTGATTATAAGCATAACAATCATAGGTATTGCTCCAACAACATTTCCAACAAAATGAACATAAAAAGCAGGTAAAATACTTCCCGTTTTTTCACGCTGATAAGCGGCAAATGTGCCTAAAACAGTTGCAAAAAATACAATATGACAGACAAACCACAAACTCATTCCTGAAAAAAATAACATTGAATGCATGGCTCCAAAAAATAAACCAGAAACTAAAATGGGAATACTTAGCTTAGCTATTTTTTTTTTAGTAATATTTTGAATAAATCCTTGAATTAACCCTCGTACCAATACCTCTTCACACAAACTAGACCATATCCAAACAACTAAAATAAGTTGAATTAATGACGAAGGCTTTTGAAATCCTTGAACATTTCCTGTTGGAAACAAGGTATTCATTAAAAATATAAAAACAATTCCACCAACCAATAATGAGCCAATGGTTAATCCTGCGGTTTGTAATAGTAGCTTAAAATATTTTACCTTTTTAGGAATGGAAAATCCGTACCCTTTTAAATTTCCCTTATTAAGTAACAAAATGGAACCTAATGAATACAAAAGGATAAATAATTTAAAAAGCACATTGTCGGAATAAAAATTTGATTTATCTGAACTTTGGATAAATGACCTTACAGCATCTGAACTAATTTTGCTGAGAAAAAGTACTATTCCACCAACCGCTAAAATAAATAAAATAGCCACTATCGGTTTACTTTGAATTTTTTGAATTATCTGTTTCATTTTTTTCTATTAAAAAGTTTATTAAATCCTGGGATATTACTATTAAAAAAGAACTTTTGTTGGTCGAGTATTTCTTTTACTTTTTCTTCAAAATTGGGTTTATTCAATTGATCAGTAATTTTAAATATGGTTTGTTCCCGTAAGAATCCTGCATGTAACATACACGACATGTAATTATTATTACTCCACAGGGCTTGAATTACATTTTCTATATTATCATCCAAAAGTGCTATCAAATGTTCATCACCATCAATTATCAAATTCAATTGTTGACTTTTCCAGTGATCTAAAGCCTTTTTACCAATTTCCACACAAGTAATATTGGTGCCATTAATTTCAATGGGTTCGTAAGCTTCAATATGCACATCAATTCCTCTTTGCGCAGCTTGTTCAATAATTTTTGACACTTTTTTTAGTGTTTTAGGAAAGGCATCAATTACTGCAATGGATTGACATTTTTGCATCATTGCAATAAATTTCTCAAACACAAGATCGACAGATTCTATGGAATACGATCGTTCGTCATCTGAATTTTTATGCAAGCCTATTAGTGCGATTTTCGCTTTTTCTGTCTTATCCAGCATTGATTTTTCATAATGATTAAAAAACTCATCAGGAGAAACCGCTTTGCAAATTTTACTTTTATTATCCTCAATAATAACGGCTCCTTTTTTTGACAACGATTCAATTGCCTTATAAACATTGGCTGTTGGTTTGGTTATTTGTTTTCCAATTTTGTAGGCCGTGGCAGGTTCATGCGTTAATAAATAAACATAAACTTCCGACTCAAGTCTGTTAAAACCTAGCTCTGTTAAATAGTCATTAATTTCAGCCATGTAGATTACATTTTTTAAATATTCGGCAATATAATATTTTACTACTACTGTTCAAAATTAAGAATGTTTATTTTAGGATATGAATATTGTCCAAAACAATTTTTAAAAATAAATGAGCGAGAATGAAAAAAAATAAAAGGTTAATTAAAAAGCCGCCTTTTTATCATTTTTGTCACAAAACACATTCTTCATTCAAAAAAACAAGTGTTATAATGTAGTAGTAAAAATACCTACAAAAACGTATTGTTTTGTTGTCATTATTTGATGATTTTTGAAAAGGTAAAATATGCAATTTTACTTATGGCTAATTTAACTGATTTACAAATGCTTAAGAAAACTGAACTCGATAATATATCTGACGATAAAATAAAAGTTTCCAGAGATAGACCCATCAAGAGTATTTTTAAAACAATTACTTGGCGAATTATTGCTTCAACCACCACCTTTGCAATTGCAATGTTCTTTTTTGCTGATGATCCATTGGCTGCGCAGAAAGCTACTGGAGTTGCCTTAACCGAGTCAGCTATTAAAATGGTGCTTTATTTCTTCCACGAAAGAGCTTGGGCTCAATTGCGATGGGGTCGCATGATGGTTGCACTTAGACGAAATACAAGACGATCGAAGCGATCGTTTCAGCGAATGATATTAAAACGAGCATAAAATGTTACAGAAAAAAGTTGACGAATTAAACCATATAGTAAAAAGCCTCAATTCTGTTGAGGCTTTACAATTGATAGCAGATCAATATAAAAACAAAGCCGTTTTTACCACAAGTTTTGGATACGAAGATCAAGTAATAAGCGATATGATATTTAAAAACGATGTGAACATTAATGTGGTAACACTTGACACTGGAAGGTTTTTCAAAGAAACGTACAAAGTTTTTAGTCAAACCTTGGATACTTATAAAAAGAAAATCAAAGTATATTTTCCAGAAAAAGATGCTATTGAAAAGATGCTGTCGGAAAAAGGACCCTATAGTTTTTATAACTCGGTAGATAATAGAATTGAATGTTGTAACATTCGCAAAGTGGTTCCGTTAAATAGAGCTTTAGAGGGTATTGAACTTTGGATAACTGGCATTAGAGCGGAACAATCGCCAAACCGAAAAGGAATGACCTTTTTTGAATTAGACGAAGCTCGCCAAATAATAAAATACAATCCGCTATTAAATTGGAGCTTTGATGAAGTAAAAAAATATGTAAAAGATAATCATGTGCCATATAACGTTTTACACGACAAAGGCTTTGTAAGTATTGGCTGTGAACCTTGCACCAGAGCTATTCAACCAGGCGACGATTTTCGCGCTGGTAGATGGTGGTGGGAAACAAATTCAAAAAAGGAATGTGGATTACATACCCATTAATTTATTCTTTGATTATTCTATTCAAAACATATTCAGTAATATTGCACCCGAAAAATAATCTAATTATTATATGACAAAAACAATTAATAGGAATCACCTAAGAGAATTAGAAAGTGAAGCTATTTTCATTATGCGTGAAATTGCTGCACAATTTGAACGCCCTGTATTATTATTTTCAGGAGGAAAAGATTCAATTTTATTAGTTCATTTAGCTCTAAAAGCTTTTCACCCAGCAAAAATTCCATTTTCACTTTTACATATCGATACTGGACATAATTTTGCTGAGACCATTGAATTTAGAGATAATTTGGCAAAAAAAATTGGCGCCGATTTAATTGTTGGATCTGTACAAAAATCAATCGATAAAGGAAGAGTAACCGAGGAAACAGGTGTTGAAGCTAGTAGAAACAAGCTTCAAACAACAACTTTACTCGACACCCTAGAAGAAATTAAAGCCGATGCAGCTATTGGTGGTGGACGCCGCGACGAAGAAAAAGCTCGTGCAAAAGAGCGTTTCTTTTCTCACCGCGATGCCTTCGGACAATGGGATCCGAAAAACCAACGCCCTGAGCTTTGGAATCTTTTTAACGGAAGGAAAAATGTGGGCGAGCATTTCAGAATATTTCCAATTAGTAACTGGACTGAAATGGATGTTTGGCAGTACATTTTAATGGAAAGCATCGAAATGCCAAGTCTATATTTCACACATAAGAGACAAGTATTCAAAAGAAATGGTACCTGGCTTGCAGCCGAACCATACATGCAATTAAAAGAAGGCGAAGAAATTGTTGAAATGGATGTTCGTTGCCGAACCATTGGTGATGTAACTTGTACCGGATTATCGCTTTCAACAGCCGATAATTTAGAAGATATTGTTATTGAAGTTGCAGCAGCACGTGAAACCGAACGCGGTGGAAGATCAGACGACAAACGATCTGAAGCAGCCATGGAAGATCGCAAAAAAGAAGGATACTTTTAACGAGTTAATAGCTCTTAGCTGGTAGCTCGTAGAAAAATAGAAGAATATGAATACTTCAGAACAGTTTGGATTTCAGGATTTAAAAGTTTGGCAATTAGCAATTGAATATGCCGATTTGCTTATGGACATTGTTGATAACAAATTGCCTTCTAATAAACATTTTAGATTAAAGGAGCAAATTGAATCAGCATCTATTTCTGTATCATCAAACATTGCTGAAGGCAAAGGACGCTGGTCTCAAAAGGAGTTTGTTCACTTTCTATATATTTCAAGAGGATCATTGTACGAAACGGTTTCTTTGTTGACAATAATTAGACGACGAAACTTTATTTCAGAATCTGAATATAATGAAATACTAAAACGAGCCATTGAAATTACGAAAGCAACCAATGGTTTAATAAATGCAATAAAAAAGAAAATTAATTAATTTAACTGGAGTTCTTGCTTAAGGCCCTTGGCTATGAGCTATGAGCAATCACCTAACAGCTAAAAAAATGGATAGCAAAGCATACTTAGATATGAGCCTTTTAAGGTTCACCACAGCAGGAAGCGTTGACGATGGAAAAAGTACCCTTATTGGACGTTTACTGTACGATAGCAAATCAATTTTTGAAGATCAATTGGAGGCAATTACCGAAACAAGCAAACGCAAAGGCGATGAACAAGTTGATTTAGCTCTACTAACTGATGGTTTAAGAGCTGAACGTGAACAAGGAATCACCATTGATGTTGCCTATCGCTATTTTGCCACACCAAAGCGCAAGTTTATTATTGCTGATACTCCGGGACACATTCAGTACACCAGAAATATGGTGACAGGAGCTTCAACAGCAAACCTTGCAATTATTTTAGTAGATGCAAGAAATGGTGTACTAGAGCAAACGCTACGTCATACCTATATTGCAAGTCTATTAAGAATCCCTCACATTGTTTATTGCATAAACAAAATGGATTTAATGGGATATGAAGAAAAAGTGTATGAAAACATTAAAAAAGATTTGCAAGAACTCTCTCGCAAACTTGAAATAGAAGATGCACAATACATTCCTATCTCAGCAAAATTTGGCGATAATGTAGTCGATGAATCGACCAACATGAATTGGTATAAAGGAACAACTTTATTGTCTCTTTTAGAGCATATTGAAATTGCTGAAGATCGTAATTTAGTAGATGGCAGATTTCCTGTTCAATATGTAATTAGACCTCAGCAAGATAAACATCACGATTATAGAGGTTATGCTGGGCGCGTTGGAAGCGGAACCTTTAGAGTGGGAGACAAAGTTAAAGTGTTGCCTTCTGAGTTTACATCTGAAATTAAAGCCATTGATTTTTACAACGACGAAATTGATGAGGCTATTCCACAACAATCTGTCACTATCCGTTTAAAAGATGAAATAGATATTAGCAGAGGAGATATGATTGTTCATGCAGATAATCCTCCGCAGGTTTCTACGAATTTCTCGATAGACATTTGCTGGTTTAATGAAAAACCATTAGATCCTTCAAAAAAATATTTGATTCGTCATACTACTAATGAGCTAAAGTGTATGATTAAATCGGTTAATTACAGAACCAATATTGAAACCTACGAAAAAGAGCAAGGTGAAATTATTAAAATGAACGACATTGCAAATATTTCTGTAATGACAGCCAAACCCATGTTCTTTGATTCATACAAAAACAATCGCTCTACAGGAAGTGTAATTTTAATAGATGAAGGCACAAACGAAACTGTAGCTGCAGGAATGATAAATTAGTCAAAAATTATTATAAAATTTAAGGCCTATTCATGATAAGAATAGGCCTTTTTTTTGTTTCAAAATAAATTATTTTTATTAGTCATATCATTTCAAACTCGCTATTTATCAATAAAATACCACTATTTATCAATAAAACAAGCTATTTACAAGCTTTTACCGTAAACCCGGGTATTATAAAATGTTTTTTACGAAATTTACTATACATTAAAAACACCACCATGGAATATAATTGGGATACAAAAACCATACTTGTTGTCGAAGACGAACCCGTAAATTATTTATTCATTGAAAAAATATTAAAACCAACGCATGCTATTGTGTTAAGAGCAGAAAATGGCAATGAAGCTGTAGATATGGTTTTAAACAATAAGGAAATTGACATCGTATTAATGGATATTTACATGCCGGGAATGGATGGTTTTGAGGCATCTTATGAAATAAAAACGAAAAAACCTAATATGCCTGTAATTGCACAAACATTTTATGAAAGTCATATTGAAAAAGAACAATTAGACAAAGCCGATTTTAATGGTTTTATTAAAAAACCAATTAATATTAATAAGCTTCTTGTGGTTTTAGATAAATATTTAAAAATGGCTTAACACTTTTAGCCAATTTTTAACTCCGAACTCATGGTTTCAAAAGAAAGATTCGAAAAAGATATTTTTTCATTCTTGCGATAAACATAAATAACACCATATTTCTCTGCATTAAATCTCTTTTCATCAACTGACAATTTAGAATAGTATTCTTCTACTTCGTTCCAAATATTTAAAATAATTCTATCTGCTTTAGCTCTTAACTCACTTACTTTTTTAACAGCTTTATTATGTGTCTCCTGC
This sequence comes from Salinivirgaceae bacterium, assembly GCA_016342715.1. Taxonomy (GTDB): domain Bacteria; phylum Bacteroidota; class Bacteroidia; order Bacteroidales; family SZUA-534; genus JAEINW01. Next base: position 9,734 of record JAEINW010000092.1, read on the forward strand.
AGATTCTTTTGATTCCGATGGATTTTCAAAAACTCTTCGTAATGCACATTAACTCTTGCAATGGTTGGATTTGTTATTGGCGTGTTTCCTTGAGAAAGGCGAATTTGTTCCCCTTTTATGAGAAGTTCACCCCATTTAATTAATTCTTTTTCAGTATTTAATTGTGGTAATTTATTAATATATCCTTCTAAGTTAAAAATTGATCTGGTTTCAGGCTTTAGTTCTCCCCGAATAATTGCCAAATTAAATACTTGAATAAAATGCGACAAATAAAGTTTGGCTTTTTTAAAACTCTCCGCATGACTTTTATGCCTTGCTGTTTGCCTATCAAAAGTTTCTTTCTGATAAAGCATTGCCTGTTTAAATTCTGGGTAAAAGTATTTCAATTCCTGAAATACCGAAACACTGAATGGTAACTTAAATGGAGGAAAGTCTTCTGTTTTATCTAATGCTGTTTTTAACGCTCTTAATCTAGCAGAATCGGTGTTTGGTAATCTTCTATATGGCATACTTATGTTATTAACAATTGGCTAATAAAGTACGAATATAACAAACACACTTACAAAAAACAAGTCGTTCGCACATTAAATACCTTGTTTTACAAAAAGTTACCATTCATCTAAAATATGCATAGCTTTTTACTGGGTGATATAAAAGAGCCTTGTTCACCGTAAGAATACGATGAATGCTGCTTATCAATAAATTTAGAATGGTTTTTTTTCAAGTGTATTGTCAAAAATTAATAAAACATTAATCATTCAAAAACATAAAAACTAATGTACACAGGCTCATGTTAATTAAATCTTAATTATGTAGATTTGTTACAAAAATATTTTTACTATTAAAAAACATAATAAATTATTGTATTATGAGCAGTTTTCTAACGTCTTCCATTGGAAAGAAATTCTTTATGAGTATTACAGGATTCTTTTTAATGGTGTTTTTGGTTGTGCATCTGGGCATTAACTTACTACTCCTATTTGACGACACAGGTGTACTTTTCAATTTGGGCGCCCACTTTATGGGCACAAACCCAATAATTAAAATTGTTGAACCAGTGCTTGCCTTAGGTCTTATTTTGCATATGCTGTACGCATCTTACCTAACCATTACTAATATGATGGCGCGTCCGGTAAAATACAAAAAAGTTAATCTGCGAGATTCTAGCACTTGGGCATCGCGCAACATGTTTATTTTAGGGTCATTAATTTTAATCTTCTTGGTTTTACACATCATGAATTTTTATTGGAAGTTAAAAGTAACTCATACAGTTCCCTCTGTAATGGTTGATGGTGTTGAAATGGAAAATGCCTATGAAATGGTTGCCGGGTTATTTAAAACTAGCTTAGTTTATAACCTACTTTACATCGCTGGAGCAATATTTTTAGGTTTACATCTTACTCATGGATTTTGGTCGGCTTTTCAAACCATTGGTTGGAGCGGCGATTTATGGCGCAGCAGATTATACCTTGTTGCTAAAATTTATGCAATTATTATTGCAGTAGGGTTTTCAATTATCCCACTTTATTTTATTATAAAGTTTTAAATCATTAAAAAATTAGACAATGACAATTTTAAACTCAAAAATACCGGATGGACCGTTAGTTGACAAATGGACAAACCATAAAGCAAAAATTAAGGTAGTGAGTCCGGCCAATAAACGAAAATTAGAAATTATTGTTGTGGGTACTGGTTTGGCAGGTGCATCAGCTGCAGCTAGTTTGGCCGAATTAGGCTACAATGTAAAAGCTTTCTGCTATCAGGATAGTCCACGTAGAGCTCACTCAATTTCTGCTCAAGGTGGAATTAATGCATCAAAAAATTATCAAAACGATAACGATAGTGTGCAGCGTCTTTTTTATGACACCATTAAAGGTGGCGATTATAGAGCTCGTGAGGGAAATACATTTCGCCTAGCAGAGGTTTCAGGAAGTATAATTGACCAATGTGTGGCACAAGGTGTTCCATTCGCCCGCGAATATGGCGGAAACTTAGCAAATCGATCTTTTGGTGGTGTATTGGTTTCGCGTACATTTTACGCTCGCGGACAAACCGGACAGCAATTGTTAATTGGTGCATATAGTGCTTTGAATAGACAAATTGGAAAAGGTGCTATTGAAATGTACGAGCGTCACGAAATGCTTGACATTGTAAAAATTGACGGCAAAGCACGTGGAATAATAGCTCGCGATATGGTGTCTGGCGAAATAAAAAGATATGGAGCTCATGCGGTTGTTGTTGCTTCTGGTGGTTACGGAAATGTATTCTTCCTGTCAACAAATGCCATGGGTTGTAATGGAGGTGCTGCTTGGCAATCGTACAAACGTGGAGCGTACATGAGTAATCCTTGTTATGTGCAAATTCACCCAACATGTATACCCGTTCATGGCGACCAACAAAGTAAACTTACTTTAATGTCAGAATCGCTACGTAACGATGGTAGAATTTGGGTTCCAAAGAAGAAAGAAGATGCTGAGAAATTGCAAAAAGGCGAAATGCATCCGAACGATATTGCAGAAGAAGATCGCGATTTTTATTTGGAAAGAAGATATCCATCTTACGGAAACCTAGTTCCACGCGATGTAGCATCAAGAGCTGCAAAAGAACGCTGCGATGCTGGTTTTGGAGTAAATAATACCGGATTGGCTGTTTATCTTGATTTTAAATATTCCATTAAGCGTTTGGGTAAAGATGTAATTGAAGCGCGTTATGGAAACTTATTCCAGATGTACGAAAAAATTGTGGATACGAATCCATATAAAGAACCCATGATGATTTACCCAGCCATTCACTACACCATGGGCGGAACTTGGGTTGATTATAACTTAATGACATCGGTACCCGGATTATATTCCATTGGAGAAGCAAATTTCTCCGATCACGGAGCAAATAGGTTGGGCGCATCAGCATTAATGCAAGGCTTAGCCGATGGCTATTTTGTATTACCATATACCATTGGTGATTATTTAGCCGACGAAATTCAAACTCCAAAAACAGATATAAACGCACCCGAATTTACAGAAGCTCACAAATCGGTTAGCGATCGTTTAGACAGATTAATGTCTATTAAAGGAAGCAAACCTGTTGATTATTTTCACAAGAATTTGGGTAAAATTATGTGGGATCATGTAGGAATGAGCAGAAATGAAGAAGGCTTGAAAAAGGCTATCAAAATGATTGCTGAACTAAAAGAAGAATTCTGGAAAGACGTTCTGGTTCCTGGAGAACAAGGTGAAATTAATCAAGAACTTGAAAAAGCGGGTAGGGTAGCTGACTTCATTGAATTGGCTGATGTAATGGCTCGCGATGCTTTAAATAGAAACGAATCGTGTGGTGGTCACTTCCGTGAAGAATCGGTTACCGACGAAGGTGAAGCTAAAAGAAACGATGAAACGGGAACTTTTGTTTCAGCCTGGGAATTTAAAGGGGAAAACAAAGAACCTGTGATGCATAAAGAAGAACTTGTTTTTGAGAATGTTGAGCTTACTCAGCGTAGTTATAAATAACCAGTATCAAGATTTAAGTATCAAGACACAAGATTAAAACGATGCACAACTTTAGAGAATTAAACGTATGGCAAAAAAGTAGAATCCTTTATAAGGATATTTATTTGTTGTCAAAAAGATTCCCTAAAGAAGAAATTTTTGGAGTCACTTCTCAAATGAGAAGATGTGCACATTCAATAGCATCAAACATTGCCGAAGGATGCGGTAGAAATACTAATAAAGAACTATGCCGCTTTTTGGATATTGCTAATGGCAGTGCTTTTGAACTTGAATCAGATTTAATACTTTGTCAAGACATTGAATTTATATCGGAAGACGAATTAACGATATTGGAAGATAAGGTTAAGGAAATCCAACGAATGATTTATAGTCTTAAAAAATCAAAAGAATAAATAATACTCTTATACTTTGTTCTTGATACTTAATACTTTGTACTTGATACTACACTCTTTGTACTCGATACTTAATACTGATTACTAAATTTTGAAAAAATGGCAGAAAAAATATTAAAAGAAATAAAAGTACAGGCTTGGAAACAAAAAAACGCCACATCAAAAGGCAAATTCGAAACCTATACAGTAAAAGATATTTCAACGGATACTTCATTTTTAGAAATGCTTGACATTTTAAATTATCAGTTGATTGAAGAAGGAAAAGAACCTATCGCTTTCGATCACGATTGTCGCGAAGGAATTTGTGGAACTTGTAGTTTGTATATTAATGGCCGTGCACACGGACCTGATGACGATATTACAACATGCCAGTTACACATGCGTAAATTCAAAGAAGGTGAAACCATAACCATAGAACCTTTTAGAGCAAAATCGTTTCCTGTTATTAAGGATCTAATGGTTGATAGACATGCTTTTGAAAAAATATTATATTCAGGTGGATTTGTTTCTGTAAATACGGGTGGCGTACCCGATGGAAACGCAATACCCATTAGTTACGATGACGCTGAAGCAGCAATGGATGCCGCATCATGCATTGGATGTGGTGCTTGTGTTGCAACATGTAAAAATTCATCGGCCATGCTGTTTGTTTCTGCAAAAGTATCGCATTTGGCTCGCCTGCCACAGGGACAAGTTGAAGCTGCTCGCAGAGCCAGAGCAATGGTTGCTAAAATGGACGAACTAGGTTTTGGTAATTGTTCAAATACAGGAGCTTGCGAGGTTGAATGTCCGAAAGGAATTTCCATTGCAAACATTGCAAAGCTGAATCGAGAATATCTGAAAGCAAAGATTGCTGAATAATTTATTATAATATTTAATTCGATGGGGTTGCAAAATTAATGCAACCCTTTTTTTATGAATAATGATTATCTACTAATTGATTTTGTTCTTAAAAATATTTTTATAGTTTTGTAGCGTCAAATTTATATTGTTAACCTAAAATAAGATTAAAATGAAATTAAATTATTTAACAGCAATTGCTTTGCTGTGCATGTTTTTTTATGCTTGTGATAAAGATCCTATTGAAATTGAAAAATACATTCCTGAAGATTCAGATGGAATAGGTATAGTCCTTAAAGAGGCTCGAACATCGAATAATGGCGTTGTATTAAGCTGGCTAGACAATACTGAAAAAGCCGAAGGATACAAAATATATAGAAAAAATGAAGGAGGAAGTTTTGCAAAAATTGTCACGCTTGACACAATAATATATACATATACCGATACAAGCGTTCAAGATTCCACATCATATTATTACTATGCTGAAGTATTTGGAAACGGTTTCTCAATAAAATCAAATGAGGTTAAATCTGATACAATAATTATTTCGTCTGTTCCTGAGCCTGAATATTACTTGTCTGGAAGTGATTATTTTTCGGGGTATTTTAATTCAAACAATCAATCCGATGTTTTTTATTGGAATTCGTACGGGACGGATCTTGATATAGAAATATATAATTCCTCATCACAAATGGACATTGCTTGTCGTGTTTGGGATGAAAATGGCCAATTAATTGGAGATTACAATTCGTATGGTGCTGGAAATGCAGAATATATATATGATTTGGGATATGGAAATTATTATATAATTGAAGTGTACACAGCAAACTCATATGGTGGAGATTACGAAATAAACGTTTACTAGATATACATAATAGCAATTGAAAATGAAAAAAACAATATTAATAATAGTTAGTGCATTACTGCTTTCAAATTTAATTTTTGCTCAAAGCAATTTGTCATTCAGAAATCAAGCAACAGGAAATGCACTTGAAGATGATCTTGACCTGATTTATGATCCAATAAATTTAAGTTTTGTTAAAGGTTACAGGTTGTATACAAATCTTTCGAATCTTAATACAAATGAAACCTTATTTAATAATTCATCGAATAATGATTTTTTATTAGGTTTTTCTGCAAAAAATCCATTTGTTGATTCATTATGGACATCGTTTTTAGTTACTGTTGATAACTCAAAACAATCTCAATATTTGCAAATTGATAGTGACCTTGACGGTTCATATGATTTATTTGGGAATGGATTTTTATCAGACATATACGTAGGTTATATTGATAATAACAATGATGATATTTATGATTATAAGAGAGAATCAAACCAATCAAAAGATAATATTTTAAAAAATAGAAACTATTCAATTATTTTAAACAATTCAATGAAGCTTCAAAATATAACCCTAGGTATGTTATTGGAAGTTTCAAAGAATGAAAGAACTAGCAATGCTACTGATTTCTCTATTGGCTCAGGTTTATTTTTAGGAGCAAATTATAACGACCCATCATATTCTATTTCTTCAACACTATATGATTTACCTGGAGGAGAACTTATTGAAAAATGGGATGAATCAGGTGATTTCGACATGAAATATGCTAACAAATTAAAACGAGTTCTATTTTCAGGAATGAAAGTACTACCAAACAATTATGAAGTTAGAGCAGATATGGAAATCTCTTATCGTTCGTCTCAAGATGAAAAAACGTCATACTTTTATGGCTCTCACGCTTCATTCGATAATTTAAATAGTGAATATGTTAATTCTAATACTCAAACAGAAAGCGTTGAAAGTTTTTATGAGTCGAAAGGCAGCAGATATGCAATTGGAGGAAAATTAAGGAAAATTCTAGTTGAAAGTAGTGAAAGAAAATACCAAGGATATTGGGAAGTTGGCGCACAAATAAATGCTGGCAAAGAAAATTATTTAAGAAATTATTCTCGCTTAAATACTACCAGAGATTATTATTTCGACGGAGCAAATGTTTTAGCTACTGACTCTGATGATAAATTAACTTACAATTACGGATATAACACCGATGGCGACGAAACCTTTTTAGGATATAAAATAAATGGTAAAATAAATATGCCCTTTGGTGAACGTGTATTCTTTGGATTAGGTGCATTTTACAATTACTCATCAATGAAAAGAAAAAGTGATTATGAATTATCATCTGTTTCAATTAATGATTATAAGGAAATAGATGATGTAACCACAAATGATTATATCCAAAATGAATCAAGAAGTAACTCTTCTGAACTTAACTACGAAATACAATCAAATTTAATAAATGTGCCCGTTGGAATTGAATATAAATTTGATAAAAATTTAAAATGGTCGTTAAGAATTGGGGCTATTTATAATCATTATAGTCAAACATTAAAAAATGCTACACAAGTTAAAAGTTCTGACCCAAGTATAATTGAAAAAGAATATGGAAATGGAAGTATTGATATTGATATAAGCAATAATGAATACAATTCTACATCACAAAAGCGTGAAGATTCATTTAATACCACCTTTTATACCTATGGATTAGGATATAACCCTACAGAAAATTTACAAATTGATCTTATCAGTTTTTTTGGTACAAACAACAATTCTGTATTTGATGCTGATTTTTTCCGTAGCTTAAGAATTTCTGCTGTAATAAAATTCTAAAGTAAATAATAAAAAAATAGCCCATGAAAATTCATTTTCATGGGCTATTTTTATTTTACAAAACTAATCGCGCTATTCATCAAATGATTCATACAATCCTCTTATTTCGCGCTTCATTTGTCGCATTTCTTCAATTTTATCGTCTAAAGAATTATTAAAACGATGCAAGCGCTCTTTTACTTCTGACATTCTACTTTCAAAATAAGCCGAACTAATATCTTCTTCTAATTCGCCTGTTACTCTAATGCTTTCAACTTTTTTATGAATGTATCTCATTACATCATATAAATACCCTTCAACACCTGCATTAAGATCCATTTCCTGATAAAAATCTTGGTTAATAAAGTTTAAATCAAAAACCACATCTTTATTATTGGCCTCCGATATCATTTCATTAAAATATCGAATGTATTGACGAAAAGCTCCTTGAATTTTTTCAGGCATATTGAATACCTGCATATTTACTCTCGATGCTTCTTTTTTTCGTTTCTCCATGCTTAAGAAATGCATAAGAGCATACAAACCACGTTTTACCACTTTTTGAGGAGGAAATTCCATTGGATTCTCCTCAAGATTAAGTTTTTTGATATTTATTAGGTTCGTAATTTCAACAGGTAAGCACCGCAACTCACAATAACTGGCATCAAAATTTTCTAAATTGCTTAACAAAGCAATTTCCTTACTGATTTTTACTAATGGGTTATAACTTAAATCAAAGGTTTTTAATTTTTGTAAACTCCCAATGCCAAGCGGCAATTTATTTACTTTATTTCTTGTAATTAGCAGTGTTTCAAGATTTACTAAATTACAAATAGAAGATGGCAATTCAACAATATTATTATAACTGATATTTAATTTTTTAACCCATATTAACTCTCCAATCTCATGCGGTAATTCATCAATATCTCTATTCGATAAATCAATATATTCTGACTTCTCAAGCTTCGATTTATTAATAAACTGTAAGATTCCGGTTTTATCCATTATAGTGCCCTTATAAGTTGTAAACTTTAAATTATACGAAAATTAAAAAGTAATGTTCAATAAATAATATTCTTAATTAATAAAATATTTAAGTTTGTTTAGTGATTCGTAAAATTATTCATATTGATATGGATGCCTTTTATGCAGCCGTTGAACAGCGTGACAATCCTGAGCTAAAGGGGAAAGCCATTGCCATTGGCAGTGAAAGCTCAAGGGGCGTGGTTGCCACGGCAAGTTACGAAGCACGTAAGTTTGGTGTGCATTCTGCCATGCCTTCATCTCTTGCTAAACGGTGTTGCCCAAATTTAATTTTTGTATACCCGCGAATGAATGTATATAAAGATATTTCTCTTCAAATTAGAGAAATATTTTCGCAATATACTCACCTTATTGAACCCCTATCATTTGATGAGGCGTATTTGGATGTAACTGAAAACTTTAAAGAAAACCCTTCGGCAATACTACTCGCCAAAGAGATTACAAAGCAAATTTTTATAGAAACCCAACTTACCGCATCGGCTGGCGTTTCATACAATAAATTTTTAGCTAAAATTGCATCCGATGTAAATAAACCCAACGGTATTTGTGTAATAACACCCGAGGAAGCAATACCTTTTATTAAAAAATTGAAAATTGAAAAGTTCTTTGGAATTGGGAAAGTTACCGCTGAAAAAATGCATAAAATGGGCATATTTTTTGGTTCCGATTTAAAAAAACTTTCGGAGCACCGACTTAGCCAAACCTTTGGGAAAGCAGGCTCTTATTATTACAATATTGCCCGAGGTATCGACCTAAGAATAGTAAACCCTCATCGCAAACGCAAATCAGTAGGTGGAGAAAATACTTTTTCGACCGACTTGGCATCGTTAAACGAAATGGAAAAAGCTTTAGTCCCAATCGTACAAAAAGTTTTTGAACGACTGCAAAAAACCAACAAATTTGGCAGAACCCTAAGCTTAAAAATAAAATTTGCCGATTTTAATGTAATTACCAGAAGCAAAACATTACTAACGCCTATTATTAGTTTTGAATCCTTATGGAAAGAAGCGTTGGAACTGTTAACTCAAAGCTACGATCATACATTCAGAGTTCGCTTGCTTGGAGTATCTGTATCCAATTTTTTATCGGAAGAACAAGAAGCCGTTCAATTGGAAATAGACTGGAATCTGGGCTTTGAATAAATAGTCTGATTATAAAAAAACTTCAAAATTTTCAGTATAAAAAACCTAAATATTTCACAAATCGCTATTGGCAGAAAATCAATTCTTATCACGAGTAAAAGCCCATTGATTTCCTTTAGTTAATTTATCGTTGTAATAATATCCATCAACGGCAAATTCTTTTAATTGTTCGGGTTTTGTGAGTTCATTTTTAATAATAAACCGACTCATCTGACCACGAGCTTTTTTAGCAAAAAAACTTATCAACTTATATTCGCCATTTTTAAAATCTTTAAAAACAGGCGTAATTATTTCAGCTTTTAGCTTTTTTTCTTGAACAGCTTTGTAATATTCGTTCGATGCCAGATTAATTAACACCCTATCGCCCTGTGCATCTAATTGTTTTTGTAAGGTTTTATTAATTTTATCTCCCCAAAAAGCATACAAACTTTCTCCCTTTTTTGTATCGAGTTTGGTGTCCATTTCCAAGCGGTAGGGTTTTATGTAATCTAGCGGGCGCAACACGCCATACAATCCCGATAGAATTCTTAGATGTTCTTGAGCAAAAATAAAATTAGCATCCTGCCAATCGGCAACATTTAAACCTGTGTAAACATCACCTTGAAAGGCACAAAGAGCTTGACGATCACTTTGTTTTTCTATCTCTTTGTTCCAAGTTTTAAATCGGGATACATTTAATGTGGCCAATTTATCGCTTATGCTCATTAAATGCATCAATTCATCGGCTTTGTAGTTTTTTAAAAGCTTTACTAAAGTTTTTGCCTCGTTCTGAAATTCAGGAACACTGTCTTGTTTTACAATTCTAGCGTTTTCAAAATCGAGCGTTTTAGCCGGTGATAGTACAATTAGCATTATTCAGAATTTTTATGTTCCTCAAAAATACAGTTTTGTATTGGAAAAGTTTATAGCTAATGTTTATAATGATATATGTTTTTTGAGAAAGAAAAGGTCATCGAGCAAATACCCGATGACCTCCTTTTTTATTTTTTATACGAAATTATTTAACAAGCACCATTTTTTGCATTGCTATAACCTTTCCATTTAAATGGATGGATATCAGATAAAATCCTTCGGTTAATTCAGAGTTTGAAACTAATTTAGTATAGTTTTCTGAAGCTATTGTTTCGTTAAATACAATACTTC
>JAEINW010000093.1 GCA_016342715.1 Salinivirgaceae bacterium
GATTTTCTTGGGTTGGGCTTAGTAAGGTATCATAAATAATAATTTCGGCTATGTAGCCATTAAAGTAATAGGTATTGGTTTGTGCATTGTTACCTATGCGGAAATCGTAGGCATTGCTACCAATTAGGTCTAATGCCGTGGTGGTAGATATGATGTTTTGACCATTTAAAGTTGCAGATATACTATTCAGTGGATTGAGCCGCACGGATAATACCGAAGGGGTACTTTTATCAATTGCTGTTGGAGAACTAAAGGTTGCCCCATCAATGTAAAATTGTGGCGTGGGATTGTTATTATTTGTTCCTAAAGAGAAACTGCCATTGCCCGTATAGCCTTTTGATAGAAACATTGAATAATTACTAAATGCATTGTGTTGGAAAATAATAAACAGTTGCCTGATACTATCAACGGGTAGTGTATTTCCGAAAGATAAATAGTCTTGATCAAATAGTAATGCCGGTTGATTATTTAACCCGGAATAGGATGGTATGAATTCTGGCTGACGGGTATTATCGCCTTGAGATCCATCTCTGGTATAGGTCGATTGGTCTGCCCAATAGCTTACTAAGGTGTCATTTAAAGTAATTCCCGCAGATGCATCTAACCACAAGCTTAAACGACTGTTTTGCGGAAACTGCATCAGCTTTCTTGTGGCAGAATGGATATACTCATTGCACAGATTATAGGCTCGAACCTGCCAAAAAACGGTATCGTAAAGTGGTGATATTGGCAGTTTAACCAAGGTGTCTATCGTAATGGTGTCAATAAGAAGGGAACCAAAATCAGCATCTGCAGATACTAAAACTTCATAATTAAGCGCATTTTCTGAAGAGGCCCAATTAAATGTTAAAGAATCACTACTATGTACCAAATTATCAGGTGGGCTTAATAAACTTATGTCTTCAATGTTAATGGTACTGCTAATGGTAACGGTTTGGCTTGTACTGTCGATACATCCTTCAAGGCTTAATTTTAAGGTAACATCAAAGTCCGATTCACTGGTGTAAATATGACTCACTGTGTCATCCGATGCACTACTTCCATCACCAAAATTCCATAATCGAAAATCGAATGCCACTAAATAGTTGTTTGTGTCTATAAAAGTTACCGGAGTATTTAAACAATGTAAGGATCCTTGATTTATAACAAAGCTTGTTGGTGGTAAGGGTTTTACCAATACCGATTTACAAATGGTGTTTTCGCATCCAGAAGTGGAGGTTACTGTTAAGCAAACATTTTGTGTGCCATCTGTTGCAAAGATAATGCTGGTATCTGATTGACTGGATAACATTCCATTTCCAAAGTTCCATTGTCTGGATAGTATTGGATCCCCAATTTCTCCTTCGATGGAAGTGTCTTGAAAATTTGTGCCCTCCCCAAAGCATACGGTGTCGAATATAAAACCAACATAAGGAGCAACTCCATTAACCGTAATCGTTGTGGTATCCACGCCTTCACATCCGTGGGTATTGGTTGCCGTCACATGATATTCGCCTGTTGCGGTTATTATGATTGCAGAATCTGTTGAACTGGTACTCCACAAATAAGAGGTAACTTCTGAGGTGGAGCTTTGTAATCCTATGCTTTCTCCAGAGCATACCGTGTATGAATCACCTAACCATACATCATTTCCAAAGCTATCTATGGATATTACAGCGGGCAACAAAATACTATCATTGCTTTTACTATCGGTTATGGTGCAGTTATAGCTGCCTGGGGTAAATATTTTTAAACTAGGAGTAGTTTCTCCGGTACTCCAATTGTATGTATAATTCCCGGTAAGTCCGGTGTCCCAAATAAGGGTGTCGTATAGGCAGATGGTGGTGTCTGAAAGTTGAAAGGCTTGTGGGTAATTAACCGTAATGGAATCTTCACTTTCGAAGCCAAAGTAGTCGGTTACGGTAACAAAGTATTTTCCTGCTTTGCTGATGGTTATTGCAGAATCTGTTGAGCCAGTTGACCAATTGTAATTGGTAAACCAGGGTTTATAGGCTGTTATTGCGGTGTCGCCAAAATGATCCGCGGAAATTCCAGAAGCCAAATCAACAGCTGGAGCATATTTATTTTGTAAATAACTATATACCTGATTTTCTTGGGTTGGGCTTAGTAAGGTATCATAAATAATAATTTCGGCTATGTAGCCATTAAAGTAATAGGTATTGCCTTGTGGGCTGTTACCTATGCGGAAATCGTAGGCATTGCTACCAATTAAATCAACACTTGGTGTTGTGGAAAGGTATGTTTGTGTATTGATGGATAAATTGAACTCTGAGCTTGGAGCAATCCTTGCTTTTAATATTCCTGGATTATTAAAATCTGCATCTAAAGTAGAAGCAACAATTTGTCCATCGGCATAAAGTCTTGGTTTATGTGTATTTCCATTCGTTCCGATACTAAAGGCACCATTAACGGAATATCCTTTACTAAGAACCATAGGATAATTAACGAATTTTTCTTGTCGATATAACATAAAAACTTCACGAATACTATCTATAGGAATAAAATTTCCAAGAGTTAAGTAATCATTATCAAACCTTAAAATGGCATTATTATTAAGAGAATCAAAGTTTTCAATATACCAAGGTTGATTTGAGCTTGTAACCTGACTTGCGATATACCCATTGCTCGATTTGTCGCCCCAATCAGAAACTAAAGTATCATTTAGTGTTACTTGTTCAGAAGCATTAAGCCACAATGAAAGTCTGTCCTGAATTGGTAATGATTGACTATAAATTTTAAGGCTTGAAATAAAAACGATAATTATTATTAGTTTTGTCTTTCTCATTGAAATATGATGTTATAATCAAATATACTAAGATATGAGTTATAGTACGATTGATACTTCTAAAAAGATTTCTTTTTTTGATATAAGGGAACTTTTACGTTATAAAGATTTATTTTACACCCTTGCATACCGAGAATACCGGGTAAGATACGCACAAACTTTTTTAGGCTTTTTTTGGGCTTTTTTACAACCGCTGGCTACCTTGGTCATTTTTTCTTTTGTGTTTGGTAAAGCGATAAAGGTAGATACTGGCGCTATTCCTTATCCTATTTTTGCCTTAACAGGCATGGTGGCCTGGACCTATTTTTCCTTTGTGGTGAGTCAGGCTGGGCGTTCACTGATTAACAGCCAAAATATGATTCAGAAAATTTATTTTCCACGCTTGGTATTGCCTTTGGCTCAGGCTTTTGTGGGATTGGTTGATTTTTCCATTACTTTTTTATTGCTTATTGTAGCTATGGTGTGGTATGGCATAACACCTTCGCCGCATATTTGGTATTTGCCCTTTTTCTTATTAATGGCCATTATAGCTGCTTTGTCAGTGGGCATTTGGATTAGTGCACTTACCATTCGTTATCGCGATTTTATGCATGTGATTCCATTTATGATACAAATAGGACTCTATGCCACCCCAGTGGCCTACTCAACCCATTATATTCCTGAGAAATATCAACTGCTGTACTACTGCATAAATCCTATGGTGGGTGTGGTAGAAGGTTTTCGCTGGAGCATCATCGGACAAGGAGCTATTCATCCCTATACTTTTATTTCTTTAGGCATTGTTATTATTCTTTTTATTACTTCGCTCATTTATTTTAAGAAAGTGGAGAAGGTAATGGCCGATATTATTTAGGAACTTGTAGCGTTGTTGCGAGACTTTTAATATTGATAAACAGCGGTAATCAATCAAATACAATAGACTCTCGTTTAGCTCTGCTAAAAGGACAAAGCCTGAATTCATGGTTTTAACACTTGATTCACATCAATAGCTAATGAACAATTCTTGTTTTAAAAACAGGAACAATCTGCATTTAACCTTTTTAAACAGACGTTTTGTGTAAAAAACAAATTACAACACTCAATATTCCCTTTTAATTGATAATTTTGTTTTTATAAAATGAGAATAGTTTGACTAAAGAAGAATTACATTATTTGTTAACACAAGGAGAAAGTGAAACTCTAGAGTTTAAAAGCTCTTTTAATAATGAAGTTATTGAAACAATTGTAGCTTTCTCAAACAATATTGGTGGAAAAATTATTATTGGTATTAATTCTAAACATAAATTAATTGGAGCTCAATTAAACGATGAATCTATTCAAAATTGGATAAATGAAATTAAAAGCAAAACTTCTCCTATAATTATTCCTGATGTTGCAATTTTAAATTTTGATAATAAAAATTTCATTGCATTCTCTATTCAAGAATATCCGATTAAACCAGTATCAACACGAGGAAAATATTTTAAACGAGTAGCAAATTCAAATCATCTTTTGCAAATAAGTGAAGTTGTTGATATGCATCTTAAAACATTTAATTTAAGTTGGGATTATCACTTAAGTAATCAATTTAAATTAGAAGATATTTCGTTAGATAAGGTTCAAAATTCGATTGATTTGTTTAATCTATCGGGAATGTTCACAAATGATGATCCTTTAACATTCTTAACCAAGAATGAATTAATACGCGAAGGTAAAATTTCTCATGCTGCATTTTTATTATTCCACAAGAATCCTACTGTTTTAACCACAATTGAACTGGGTCGTTTTCAAGACTACATTACAATTAAAGATACTGATAGAACAAAAGATGATGTTATTACACAAATAGATAGAGTAATTAATTTTGTAAAAAAACATCTAAACAAAGAAGTTATAATTACAGGCAAAGCACAAAACACACAGCGCTGGCAATACCCATTAGAAGCCATTCGTGAAATTGTTTTGAATATGATTGTGCATCGCGATTATCAATCGGCTTCCGATTCCACAGTTAAAATATTTGACAATAAAATAGAATTCTATAATCCCGGCAAGCTACCTCATGATATTTCTATTGATGATTTGTTGCATAATCGTTATAAATCAACTCCTAGAAATAGGCTAATTGCCGATTTCTTTAAAAACTTAGGGCTTATTGAAAAGTATGGATCTGGCATACAACGAATAATACAACTATTTAGAAAAGACGGTTTACCTGCTCCTGAATTTACAAATATTTCCAGTGGGTTTATGGTTACAATTTTTACCAGCAGATACAAGGGTATAAATAATGTCACCGATAATGTCACCGATAATGTCACCGATAATGTCACCGATAGAAAAGCTATAGTATTAAACCACATAGTTAACAATAATAAAATCACAACCTCTGAAATGGCTGAATTATTAGGCGTTTCAAAACGGACAATATTAAGAGAGATTGAAATATTAAAAGCTGAAAACAGACTTAAACGAATAGGTACTGAAAAGGGCGGAGTTTGGAAAGTAATTAATTAATATGAGTGATATTGCAATAAAAGTAGAGAACTTAAGTAAAAAATATATTATTGGTTCGGGAACCAGCGGTTCACTGCGCGAAACTCTGAGCAACACCTGGCACAATACCTTTGGTGGAAAACGAAGTGATGAAGAAGTGTTTTGGGCCTTACAAGATCTTAATTTTGAGATTAAACAAGGTGAAGCTGTTGGAATTATTGGCCACAATGGTGCCGGTAAAAGCACCCTACTTAAATTACTCTCAAAAATCACCTATCCAACCACAGGAAAAATTACCATGAACGGCCGGGTAAGTTCTCTACTAGAAGTAGGTACTGGTTTTCATCCTGAACTTACGGGTCGCGAAAACATTTATTTGAATGGAACCATACTAGGGATGACTCGCCGTGAGGTAAAAAGCAAATTTGATGAAATTGTGGATTTTTCAGGAGTAGAAAAATTCTTAGACACGCCAGTGAAACGTTACAGTAGTGGCATGTATGTACGTTTGGCTTTTGCCGTGGCAGCCCATTTAGAACCTGAAATACTTATTATTGATGAGGTGTTAGCTGTTGGTGATGCCGAATTTCAAAAAAAATGTTTGGGAAAAATGGGTGAGGTTGCCAAAGGAGGGAGGACCGTTTTATTTGTGAGTCACAATATGAATGCAATAAAAAGTCTTTGTAATAAAGGCTTATTGTTGAAAAATGGAGGCTTGGATTATTCAGGAAATATTGAAAAGAGCATTACAAAATACTTAAACTCCTATGAAATAGGAAGCCCTGATAAAGAACTTTCGTTTCCAATAAATCCGGAACTACAAATGCAGCTTACATCTGTAAGGCTAAGTGGCGCTAAATCACAACCATTAGAGGTAATTGATGTGTTTGGTGAAGCATTTATAGAATTTGAATATCTGGTTAGAAGTGCTGATAGTACAACGGTAATAAATCTTGATCTTGAATACATGGGTAGCATTATTCTGCGATCTTTTGATTGTGATGTGCAAGAGCATCTATACCAGCATAGACCCGTGGGAACATATAAAGGAAGGGTAAAATTGCCCTCGCCCTTGAAAGCTGGGAATTATAATGTTTTTATTAGTATAATAAAACTTAAAAAGGATTATATAGATAAACCCAAAAGACTTAGTTTTATCGTAGAAGAACTCTCTTTTAATTCAGATTCAAAATCGTATGCCAAATGGCGTGATGGAATTATTCCAGGTATTTTAGAATGGTCACAATCTCAAATTTAAAACATGAATTTTAAGAATTATATAAACAGAAGGAAAAACCAAAAATATTTTTGTACCAATAGTAGAATTCCATTTTACAATATTGCCAAAGATTATATCCCAGAAGACGCGGTCGATTTCAAAATTCTGGATATTGGTGTGGGTAAAGGTGAATTTGCAGCACATATTAATTTGTTGGATTACTCAAACATGTTTCAAATAGAAGGTAATTTGAATACGGTTGAATTGTTGAAAAAAAAGTATCCAAACATATTGCATTTAGAGCTGCCCAATAGAATACCCCTTGAGTCAAATTCGTTGAATCTCATACATTCTAGCCACTTGGTTGAACATCTAAATCATAAGGGATTGTTTGAAGTTTTACAGGAAATGAATAGGCTATTGGTTGAAAATGGAATTCTTGTACTAAGTGCTCCTATGTTGTCAGATTTCTTTTATGATGATTTGAGCCATATAAAACCGTACAATCCTGTTGTTTTTATAAATTATTTGTCGGCCATAGAAAGACAAGCATCAAACAAAGCAATAGCAGATAACTATGTGGTTGAACGCTTGCAATATAGATATGGAGAATATGATGTGCGAGGAAATGAAGATGAAGGGGTGTTTTCGCATTACTATTTGATAGACTTTGTCATTCGGGTTAGGAACTTGTTTGTAAAATGGTTAAAAATTAAAGCATATAAACGTACGGGTTATACCCTTGTGTTACGGAAAAGGGTATCATGAAACACTAATATACTGCCAGTTTACAACAGGGACACGAATAAAATATGAGGGTTTCATGGTAATATGAATTAGAAATGTTAAATATTGGAGATAGAATAACTTTAAATATAAATATATAACCTAATTTGTTCTAATGAAAATAGGAACTAGCTTACCTAAAAACATTGATGTAAACAGCATAACGATTTTTCATAAACGAAAGTTTTATAAAAAGCATGATGTAAAAGTTTTAAAAAGGAAGCATGTTTTTATCTCGCATTATGGTATTGCATTAAAATGCTTTCTTTTTGTATCAAAAACCCTCCCGAACAAATGGGGTTATAAAAAGCCCAATGGAATGTTTGGCTTTGGTTTTTATAAAAAAGTTTTGGAAGAATATTTTGTTTCTAAATTTGGGAAGAGCCTTTCACAAATTACACTTTGTAAGAATAAAAAATATTTGTTTGTTTTTTCTCCTTGGTTTGGTTATTTCTCATGGATTACGGAAAGTCTGCCCAGAATTTTAATGGTGAAAGAGCAATTGGCGGACTTGATATTAATATTACCTGAAAGTTATAGCAAAAAAAAGTTTGTTATTGAAAGCCTCTCTATGTTTCCCCAACTAAAATCTCAAATAATTCCAAATGGAGTACATATGATGGTGCCAAAAGTTGTTATTCCACAACTTAAGCCATGGACATATGAGTTTGATCCGATTCAAATGCAACAATTTAGAAAATTTGTTATCAGTTTTGTTGAAAAACTGAATCTAAAAATGACTACTCCAAAAAAGATCTATGTTTCAAGAAAAAAAGCAAAGAACCGAAAACTTCAAAATGAGACTCAGGTACTTAATGAATTAGAATTAAGCGGATTTGTTGAATTGGAATTTGAGAATTATAGTTTTTTTGAGCAGGTTCATTTAATGAATAATTGTGATTTGCTTTGTGGTGTGCACGGTGCAGCCTTTGCAAATGTGTGTTTTTTGAAGGAGAAGAGTGTGCTGTTCGAATTTATTAAAGAATATTCTTCATACAAAGAAGAAAGACCTAGCTACTGGCGTTTATGTTCAGCATTAAATATTGATTATTATATTCAATATTGCAAGCCAATAAAATATGGTAAATACGATACCTGGGTTGGAATAGATTTAATAGCTGATATAGCAGAGTTGAAAAATAATCTTGCAATTATTGGATAGACCATAAATTTTGTTGTTAATTTAATTATACGATATTTTATGATTAAAGTATTAAAAGGCTTAGTAGCTATTTGTAGCAAAGATGGGTTTGTTCTCCTTGCAATTATTTTTGCAATTATTTTACGGATGGATTATGAATTGAAATTTGCTGATTTTTATGCCGATAAAAGTTATCAGGTATACGCAGCCAAAAGCATTAATGATGGTACTGGTTGTTCTATTGTTACAGCTGATCCTAATGATTTGAGTAAGGATCTGTATAGAAATCTTGAAGGGTACCCTCCCGGGTATAGTTATCTCATCGCTTTTCTTTCGCCAACTATTTCGTATCATAATGCTGCAAATATTATTGATGTTTTAGCAATAATACTTTTGGTGGTTGCTACATTCGTGATTTTAAAAAATTTAGAAATAAAAAATGTTTTAAAAGTATTATTCTTGTTTTTTATTGCAATAACACCCTCTCCTTTTGGATATTTGTCATCCACGGATTTATTGGTTAGTTCATTTTTTATGGCTTCAATAGCCTTCTTTATTAAATTATACAGAAAACCAGGTTTTTTAAATACAAGAAGCCAGCATCGAATATTTTTGGGAGTGCTCATATATGTGCCTCTATATTTTAAATATTCAGCGTTGCCTTTAATACTTGTAATACCTGGGGTTCTAATTATTCTTTCGATCATTCATAAGAACATAAAATATTTTTTACATGCCAGTATGGCTTTATTGGTTGTATTGGTATTGTTTGTAATGCAAAAACTTATTCTGCCTGATTATCCGAAGGAAAAAGTTTTTGCAAATGGATTTTTTCCAAAGCAACTTTTGCAAATGGATGATTTTGCCTTTAAAGCTTTTTACTATTTAGAATTTTATATTACTGCCATTAAAGCCTCATTTCAAGGGATTGGTAGCATCCTGACTATAGCATCCTTATTAATTTCCTTTGGCTTGATATTTTTCATAATATACGATGCCGCGCAAAGAATTAAAGCAAAAAATAAGGATGCATTTACCTTATTTAGTTTTATCACGGCTGTTTGTGTAGCATTGCTTTTAGGATTTTTAAGTTTTCTTTCCCTACGAATACCTGGCGAAACATGGCAGAATCCTCCATGGACTTATGTAGAAGAAACCCGATATTATGCTTCCGCAATGATATTGTTGCAGGTGTTTATATTTATATATGCGTTATCAAACAAAGGGATACTTGCAAAAGGTTTAAAATATTTCATTTTCGGAGCCCTAATATTTAGCTCTTTATATTGGCTAAAACAAAACTATAATTTGTATATTGCAGGTAATGATGCATATACCTTTGCAAGCAATTACAAAAAGCAACTTGATATTTGTAGTTATATAACTCCCTTGAAAAGGGATGGCGAAAAAATAATTTATTGTTCAACGAGCGAACAAGAATGCATATTTAATGCTATCCATGCTCCAATTGATAATATAATTGACTTTAGAGCATTGATAAAAAGTAATTTAGAATCTTCTTCACCGCTTAAATTGTTCATCCATTGTTCAAAGCAAGAGATGGACACCTTATTGCTTAAGTTTCCATGGATTCACTTAAAAACTATTAAAAATAACGATGAATTGTCACTATATTTGATAAATATCTAAATTGGAATGAATAAAACTTTGTCAATAATAATTCCGGCATACAATGAAGCAGATTGTCTAAAGGATTATCTGCCAATAGTATTGGGCTTCTGTGAGAAGAGAAACTATTATTTAATTATTGTAAATGATGGATCAAAAGATGCAACAGCAGAAATATGTGAAAAAATTATAAGCAGTTCGGTTAATGGAGTCTTAATAAATCATAAGGTGAATCGTGGTTATGGCGGAGCTATTAAAAGTGGAGTTTACGCATCTAACGCAGATTATATAGTAACCATTGATGCCGATGGACAGCATAATTTAGAAGATGTTGATATTCTATTTCAAAAAATATTAAAAACAGATGCCGATATGATTGTTGGTAGCCGGAAGGGCCAAAAGGAAGCAAGTGGTTTCAGGAGCTTGGGCAAATTAGTGATTCGAAAGTTTGCTAAATTTTTAATTCCCAACAATATCTATGATATTAATTCAGGTATGAAAATGTACAATAGTACATTAGGGAAAAAATATGCATCGCTTTGCCCCGATGGAATGTCTTATAGCGATACCATCCTTTTAGCCTTTGTAAACTTTCGCCACCTTGTAATTGAGCATCCCATAAGAATTAATCAAAGACTTACCGGAGAAAGCACCATAGGTACAATGACCGCAATTGAAACCATTAAGGAAATACTTAACCTTGTAATTTTATTTAATCCACTAAAGGTTTTTTTCCCCTTAGCAATGTTTGTTTTTTTTATATCCGTTTTATGGGGTATCCCAATTGTTTTAAGAGGAGACGGGGTAAGCGTAGGAACCTTGTTAGGATTAGTAACCAGTCTTTTATTATTTGCTATCGGTTTACTAGCCGAACAAATTTCTCAAATACGCAAAATGAAGGTTAATACTAAGTAAACTATGAGAATGGTGATAAAAACAAAGTTCTTTGTAATAAAATGGTTTGCCAAGTGCATTGCAAAAACAATTCAGCTATTAATTAAACTTGGATGTCCTATTCTAGCCAATAAAATATACAATAAATCGAGATGGGAAGTTAAACGTTCTTTTTTGGAAATATTAAAACCATTCAAAAAAGAAATTTGTTGGGAAATAGAATTATTAAACACGAAAACGATTAGCGCTTATATATGTAAAGATTCCACAGGATGGAATAATATATTGACCTATTATACCTATGCTCCAGAATTGTGCATTTTGGAGAATATCATAAGTAACTACCTGAGCAATAAATCAATTTACGTTGACATTGGTGCGAATTATGGTGTGAGATCTTTACTAATGTTAAGTGAAGGAATAAAAACATATATGTTTGAGGCAAATCCGTACTTAATTAAGGAATTAGAAGAAAGGTGTTTTGTAAATAAATTTAAGAATTATAAAATTGAGTCATTGGCGGTTTCTTGTAATCAATCGAGCTCCACTTTTTACATTTCTAACAGAAATTCAATGAGTAGTTTAGAATTAGAATTTGCCGAAACAAAGGGTGTAAAAGAAACCATAATCATTGAAACCGTTTCGTTGGATTACTATTTTGATGAGCTACTTAAAAACAAAAACGAAGGGTTGCATTTTATCAAAATTGATGTGGAAGGACATGAGTTAAAAGTTATAGAAGGAGCAAAACGGATTATTCACGAAATAAAACCTGTTTTCTTGATAGAAATAGCAAACTTGGTTGATAAGTTAAAGATAATAAATCTATTTCTAGATTGTGGATATTCTATTTATTGCATTCAGTGGGGGTTTAAAAAAATTTTGTGTGAGCTAACCAATAATCAAAAAATAATTGAACAATCATTGGATTTTCTTTTTATTCCAAATGTTCAAAGCACAAAAAAATTGATCACTCAATTCAAAAAAGAATTATTAATGATTGAATAAAAATACGAAAGTATTTGTACCGAAACATTTTTTAGGCTTTAAAGTAAAAAAAGAATATCCTGTAAATATAATACCAGTTAACTGGAAATAAGTTGATGTATATGTCTAAACCATTTTTCTCCATAATAATCCCTGCCTTTAACCGGGCATATATTTTAACTCAAACCATTGAAAGTGTATTGTTGCAAACTTTTAATGATTTTGAATTAATTGTTGTCGATGATGGTTCAACAGATAATACCAAAGAGGTTGTTCAGAATATTTTGGATTCAAGGTTAACTTATATTTACCAACATAATGCTGAACGAAGTGTTGCACGTAATAATGGCATTCGTAATTCAAAAGGCAAATATATTTGTTTTCTGGATAGCGATGATTGGTATGAAAACAACCATTTACAAACTCTATTTGACCGTATAAAAACCACCAATTTTCCGGAAGCTCTTTTTTTTACCCATTACTACATTTTTCACCATGACAATAAAAGTGTCCCTGAGATTCCACTAATGAATATTTCTCCAATAAAGTATATGTTAAAAAACCCTGTAATACCGGCACGTGTCTGCGTTCATCATACTATTTTGGAAAAATTTAAATTTAGGGAAGATATTGTAATTGTTGAGGATCAAGTTTTATGGACCACCATTGCAGCGCACTATCCCGTTTTTCAGATTCCAGAATTTACAGTGGTTTATCATCTTCATGAAGATAATTCGATAAATATAAAAAAAAATTGCTTTAGACCTCGATTAGAGGGTATGAATCTACTATTTGATCAGACGGATGTAGGACCGCTTATATCAAAAAAGGAAAAAAACGAAATTATAAGCAATTGTTATTATGGAATTGCAAAGCATTATGCATTTAAGAAGGATTATTTAAAAATGTGTTTGAATGTTTTTTTATCTCTTGTAAGCGATGTGAAAAGTCCTCAAACTAAATCAAAATTTTACATGCTGTTATACCCTTCAAAAAGTTACTAAAATGATAAAAAAGCTTTTGCTGAAAATATATACCTGCACATTGAATTCGCCAGAAAAAACGAACAAATATCAAAAGCTGGCTCGCGATGCAGAATGGTCTGCCATAAGTGCTTACATAAAAGGTGGTAAATTTTTAGATATAGGTGCAGGAGCCGGTTATTCTATGCAAAAAGCTTTGGAAATGGGTAACTGCGAAGTGTTTGGTATTGATCCAAATCCAAGAGGTCATGGTGTTGGTAGAGAAGGAAGTAATTTTGAGTTAAATTTAACAATTGATACTGGCTATTCCGAAGCCTTACCTTATGCCACTAATACATTTGACACCGTTTATTCCTCTCACGTATTGGAGCATGTAACTGATATGGATAAAAGCTTAAAAGAAATAAAAAGGGTTTGCAAAACAGATGGAATAATAATTATTGGCGTTCCCACTGCAACAATGGCTGTTATTAATTGGGCAACTCAAATTTTATTTACTACTCATGTTAAAATTACAAGTTTATTTTTTGGAAATTTATTTAACTCAACAAAGGTCAAATGGTGGGAAATTATCTTTCCTGTTTCACATTCAAAACCAACTAGGTGGATTGTTGATGATATTATTAATTATCGAATAAAAAAATGGACACGTATTTTTGAACAACAATTTGACATACAAACTGTTATTTTGCCACAATTATATCCATATCCTGAATTTATTCAATTGTTTAGGTCTAAAAGATACAAGCGGATGTCGAGTAGTGTGTTTTTTATTTGCAAAAAACGATGAGAGTCCTCCAAATATTACCAAATTTAAGAAAAGGTGGTGCTGAACGTTTAGTTCTGGATATTTGCATCGCTTTAAAAAAAATAAATATTGAAACGGTATTAGTTACATTTAGTGATATAAACGAGTACCCCGATTTGACAAAACAAATAAATTGGAAGCAGATTAAATCAACTTTTATTCCTAGTATTAGCGGTAAATCAAATGCTAATATTGCAGAACTGGAAGCTTTTATTTGTGAATTTAAACCGACCATTATCCATTCTCATTTATGGGAAGCTGAAATTGTTAGCCGACAAATTTCTTATCCGAAGGCTAAGTGGTTTAGTCATTTTCATGATAACATGCCGCAATTACAAAAAGGCTTTCCATTTTCAAAAAAGCAATTGACTAATGTTTATGAACGAAGGCTAATGTTAAGAAAATATAAGAACTGCAAGAACAACTTTATTTGTATCGGCAATGATACCTATAACTACGCAAAATACGTTCTTCCAAAGCATTCTTTTAAAAAAATTAGTATCTTAAATAATGCGATTGATTATTCTAGATTTGTTATAGCAAAGAAAGAAATATCAAAGGAATTAAATTTGATAAATGTAGGAAGTTTGGTGAACAAAAAGAATCAAAAGTTTTTGCTGGATGTTATGGTTCATTTAAAGAAACAAATTGGACATGTTCATTTAAGTGTTTTAGGAAGTGGACCGAATAGGGGTTTTCTTAAGAACACCCTGGAAACGTTGCATCTAGAGCGAGATGTAGTTTTTCATGGGAATGTTGATAAAGTAGAAGATTACTTATGGAAAAGTACTATTTATGTGCACTCGGCTACCTATGAACCCTTTGGCTTGGTGTTGCTAGAAGCTATGGCTGCGGGTCTGCCTGTTGTTACCTTAGATGGCAGGGGTAATCGTGATATTATTGAACAAGGTAAGAATGGTTATATGATTTTTGAGGAGGATGCTGAACTATTTGCTAGTAAAATATTGGAGATTTGGCAAAACAAAAAACGCTATAATATTATGAGTCAATATGCTATTAATTATGCAAAACAATATGACATTAAGCAGTATGTAATTAAATTACTCAGTCTTTACAGATTTAAACTTTAGAGAGTTTATTTCCTTAATAAAAAAGTTGTAGTTTTTCTCGGCATTATGTTTTTCATTCCACGTTTGATAGGCGTGTATTCGCTTGTTTTGTTTTTGTTCTGTGGGTAGCCAAAAGTATTGCATTATTTTTTCTGCCACTTCTTTGGGTGTTGGATTTTCAGTTAAAAGGTATCCATTTTCATTATTTACTATTTCTGGAGTTCCTCCAACGGCTGTTGCAATACACGGAATACCAAAACTCATAGTTTCCATGATGGAGACAGCTATACCTTCTGAGGAACTTGTGTTTAAAGAAACATCAAAGTAATTATTATTAAGAAAGCTCCTCAAATCATTATTGTTTATAAACCCTTCAAAATTATAATTAATATTAACTTTATTTAATTTGTTTTTTGCAAGAGTATGAATTTCTTGTTTATCCGGTCCTGTCCCAAAATGTATCCATCTTATTGGAATAGAATTAATTAAGCTGATTGAATTAATTAGTAAATCTATTCTTTTTATATTGTATAAAGCCCCAATAGAAATTATTTTTAATACATTTTCAGTTTTATCTAAATTGAAAACACCAGGTAAAGTTCCAAGTTTTGAAACAGCAACTTTATTTATGAAATAATTATGTTTAGTTATGTGTTTTTGACCTTTCTCGGAAACCGTAAATATTTTATCAAGTTTCTTTAAATAAATTTTTCTAAAAGGTAAATAGTTATTCTCTTGTAATTGTTCGTAAACATCACCACCATGGGCTCTTGCAAAGCATACTCCCTTGAATTTGTTTTTAAGCATGATCATTGTCAAGGGTTCCTCGAACGACCAGTATGAATAAAATAAGTTATTTCTATTTTTATTTATTTTCCTTTTAATAAAATTGTAATTATGTACTGCTTTAAAATAATATTGAAATGCCGTTCTAATAACCTTTTTATTAAAGATAATATGAATATCAAGGTGCGTAATTTCACTAATTAAAAAATTTGTTAACAACAAGTTTTTAAGTATTTTTAGAGGTGTCGGTTTTTTATAGGTGTTTATTTTTTCAACGGAAACATTTTTTGGAACTTCTCGCATTTCATCAGAATTGAATTCACTATAAATGTGATCAGTTTGTGCAAATATTAGTATCTTGCCATAATTTTGTGATAAAAAAAATAATTCGGTTTCAAGAAATGCTTCACCGCTACCATATGGGAAACCTCTTGTCAAAATTATCAATGTTTTACTGTTGTGCATATGAATAGAATATTTAACTATCTCAAATATACATTAAATAAAATCTCTAAGCCCGAAAT
Source organism: Salinivirgaceae bacterium (assembly GCA_016342715.1). GTDB lineage: Bacteria > Bacteroidota > Bacteroidia > Bacteroidales > SZUA-534 > JAEINW01. Next base: position 16,088 of record JAEINW010000093.1, read on the forward strand.
TATTGGCGGGTATATTGATCCTAATGGAAAGGTAAATAAAAAAACTCGCATAAGTTCTCATTCTCATTTAAGTAACCGACAAAATTTATATATTGATGATAATGTATTTATCGGTCACTTTAATATTATAGATGGATATAAGAAAATATTTATTGAAGAAGGTGTTCAGATTACAAATTATGTATCTGTACTTACTCATTCAAGTCACAATTCTATTCGTTTACATGGGAAAAATTACATTGAAGATTTAAAATATTTATTCGGTCTTGAGAGCGGAGATGTGTATATTGGAAAGTATTCTTTTATAGGATCCCATTCGATAATAATGCCAGGAACAAAAATTGGGAAAGGTTGTATAGTAGGAGCCTTTTCATATGTACAAGGAGAGTTCGCAGATTATTCAATACTAAGAGGGCAGCCTGCAAAAATAGTAGGAAATACGAAAGAGAGAGATTATAAATATTTAAAAGATAATCCAGAGTTAGAAAATAAATACTACAATAAGTAAATGTTATTAAATTATTTCTCAAATAAAGAAGAACTAGACAAATTGTTATCAGACAATTCTCCTTTATTTTTTCAAAAACATTTTTCTGACTATTTAACAGATAATAATTTAGGTAGTTTAAATATTTTCTATCATAATGAGACAAAAACATTTTTACCTATTGTATTTACTCAAAGTCGGTTCTTGAATATTGCAAGAATTGCTGACATCCCTTTTAATGGTAATGTTGTGGATAACGAGTTGGAAAAAAGCATTATTTCTGATTTCTTGCATTTTTGTAGAAGAGAATCCATTGCTGACAGGGTTACATATTACCTTCCTTTTCACACGTTTAAAACTTATCCTAAAAAAAGCACCTTTTGTAATACGGGACATCTGGAGGTAAATCTTAAAGCCGTTGAAAAATCTCAGATAATGCCAAATCTTTTTTCCTCTAAAGTAAGGAATATGGTTAAAAGAGCCGAAAGGGCAAATGTTTTTATAAAATCTGGTGATGATTGCTTTGAAGATTTCTTTAGATTATATTCAGAATCAAATAGTAGATATGGTGCGATAATAGATGATTATAACCTTGTTAAAAGTTTATATAATCACTTGGGAGAATATTGTTCTTGTTTTGTAGCGTATAAGACTGGTTTGCCTCAATGTTCTGCATTGATTTTAAATAATGCTAAATATGGATATTATTTATATGCGGGTTCGGATTCGAAAATGGAGCCAGGTAGTAGTAATTTATTGCAATATGAAATAATGAAGGTTTTGAAAAATAAAGGTATTGAGAAATATTATCTAGGGGGGTACAGACTAAAGGCTGAGGGAACCAAATTTAAAGGTGTCCAAAATTTTAAAAAAAGTTTAGGTGGAGAAGTGGTAATGGGATATCTTTGGAAAATAGACATATCCCGTCTGAAGTGTTTCATATATAATACAATGCTTAGAGTAAAAAATGTGTCATTAGGAGTGAAGTTACAAAAGGACTATATAGACAGTCAATTATGATAATGAATATATTGCTAACTTTTGATTATGAACTATATCTTGGTAAAAAAAGTGGGTCGGTAACAAATTGTTTAATAAAACCAACATCGAGCATTATTGACATCCTTACAAAAACACAATCAAAAGCTATTTTCTTTATAGATTCAACATATTTATGGAAATTATCAGAAGTTAAAGAATTATATTCGAAGGCTAATGAAGACTATATAAAGATAAAGAATCAGATAAGTATAATGGCTGAGAATGGTCATTGTATTTATTTACATATACATCCGCATTGGGTTGATGCAAAATACAACCCAAAAGATAATGACTGGGATCTATCTAACCATACAAAATTTACGTTTCAAAATTTATCAGAAGATGAAAAAAAATTAGTCTTTGTTTCATCATTAAACGCTTTAAAAGACATTAATGACAATTTGGAACAAGAAATGATCGGTTTTAGAGCTGGAGGATTATACATTCAACCTTTTTCAGAGCTTAAGAGTTTCTTTGAAAAATATAACATAATGTATGATTTTAGCGTATTGCCTGGCTTTATTAGTAATAACAAGGACTTTTCATTCAATTTCTCCCAAATTTTATCTGACAATCCCTATTCTTTTAACAACAATGTGAGTATAAAAGAGGATGGTTGTTTTACAGAAATTCCAATATCTTCTTTCAAAATGAATCTGGCACAAAAGATAATCAACAGTTTCTGGTACCGTTTCATAATGTCAGATAATGATAAAACCGTTATGGGTGATGGAAAAAACTCAGGAAATATTATAAAAACTAGTGGCGTAAATTTTAAGAAATATTTTCATACAAATGAAACCTATTCCATTGAATTAATAAATAGATATAAATCATCATTATATACTAAGATGCTTAATAAAGAAAAATATATTCATTTCATCTCACACCCAAAGCTTATTTCTGAATATAACTTAATTCAATTTGAAAACTGGCTAAAAGAAATAGCAAGTAAGTATTTCATCGAAACGGATTTTAAAAAGATCTTATCTGAATGAAAAAAATATTAATTTTTTCATATTTCTTCACTCCCTGTAATCTAACTGCTTCACAAAGAGCATTGGGTTGGGTAAAATATTTGCATAAATTTGGTTATTATCCCACTATGATTACTCGTAATTGGGATGTAGAAATAAAGGAACAGAAAGATATTTCGAAAATGTCTGGTCAGAGCATAATTCATGAGAAATATGATACACATGAAGTTTATTATTTACCATATAAAGGAAATTTAAGAGATAAATTATTTTCAAAATATGGAGAAAAATATTCTTTTGTTCGCAAAACCTTAAGTTTAATTGAACTTATAGGGTCAAATTATTCAAACATTTTTATTCCTTTCTCCCAGATATACTTCTTTTCCAAACAGCTAGTGGCTAAAAATAATTTCAAGGCTTTAATTATCACAGCCAATCCATTTATTCTGTTTCGCTTCGGGTATTTACTAAACAAGAAGTTTAACATTCCCTGGATTGCCGATTATAGGGATGATTGGAGCACAAGTGAATTAACTGATAAAAATGGCGCATTAAACAAGCTGTTGCATATATTAGACTGTAGGTCTGAAAAGAAATGGATTAAGAATGCAAAATTTATTACTTCGGTTTCGCCATCTTACACAAATAAAATAAGCAATTTTACAGGTGTTAAAGGAGAAATATTATACAATGGTTTTTTTGAAGAAGAATACAAAGACATTGATCCCAAACCTTTATTTAAAGAAATAACATTAACTTATAATGGTACTTTATATGCAACTCAAAATGTTGAAATCTTTATTGAAGGGTTTAAAAAAGCAATTAAGTATCTTAAAGGTTCATCGAAGAAGCTAAGACTTTATTTTCCTGGGTTAGATTTTAAACCTGATCAGGGTAAAAGAATCCGTAATTTGTTAAAAGGATATGAAGATTTCTATATAATAACTGATCGTATTTCCAGAAATGAGGTATTAAAAATTCAGCAAAAATCTCATGCATTATTAATGTTTCCTCATAATAATATTAAAGGAATCCCATCAAGTAAACTATATGAATATTTAGGTCTCAGAAAACCAATTCTTGTTTCTCCATCTGATCATGACATATTAGAAAAAACCTTATTAGAAACAAATAGTGGTAAAGTATGTAATGCCTCAGAAGAAGTATTTAATTTTTTACTAATGCTTGTTTCTAATTATGCTAAAAATATTGAAGAATTTAGTTTTGAGAATAGATTATTGTATTCTAGAAAAGAACAAACAAAAAAATTAGCTCAGCTTCTCGATTCTATCGACTGATTTTGATTAAAAACCAAGAAGATTACTAATGCAAAAAACAACTTAACAGGAATAGCATACCGTACCAAAGCCCCAAAATTAGCAGTAGTTAATCCTACCGAAAAAGCCAAACTTATGGATCATTTCAATATTAGGGTGGATTACGCATAAATCTTTGCTACTCTATACATAAAAAAGCTAGCATCATTTACCCCTCTTAGGGTTGCTCTAAAAGCTTTAAGTTTTGCATTGAAAGATTCTGCAGATGCGTTAGTGCTTCTATTATCAAAGTAGTTTAATATTTCTGGGTAATGAGAATATACTGTT
>JAEINW010000094.1 GCA_016342715.1 Salinivirgaceae bacterium
TTGAATCTATGCGCCTTGCAGTAAATCTTGCTTCAGCTTAAATATAGCAGAAAAATATCCTCCTGAGTAAATACATTCTATTCAATGTTTTTATTATTTAAAAAAATCAATTTCACAAGGAACTTCTTGGGCTGCTTCAATGCAAATTTTCATATCATTCAATCCAATAGTACCCTTGTATATTTTCATTTCTTCGTTCAAGGTTTTTATTCTATCATATAAATTCTTGGGAGTTGCATTTGCTACTTTTTCAACGGTTTCGAACCCACTTTTATACAAAACATAAGCAAAAGTATGATTAACCCAGCGGATTCTTGACAAATCGCACAATTTTGCGAGCGCTTCAATCTCATGCAAATCAACACCTGCTTTTTTCGAAAGAAGCTCTCGAGAATTCTTTGTCTGAACAAAATCATACAATTTTAGCGTAGTATTTATTCCCTGCTCCAATAATTTAGAAATAATTTCAGCTGACATATCGGGAAAATCACTGATTTTATTTGGCTTTGGCCGATAAGCATTTATAGCTCTTCTTAATACCGTTAAATATTTTTCAGGAATTCCACTTCGCTTTGAAAATTGTTCAATAGCATCTTTGTTTTTAATTTCACGAAATAGTTGTTCCAGATTATTTATCCCCATTTTCTTTAATTCATCGAAGTAAATATCTACTTCCTCCAATAAGATTTTCCAACTGGGAATTAATGTTGAGTTTTTCAGTTTTATTTTATAAGTATCAATACTTATTGCACTTAAGTCAATATAATATGCCATAGCTTTAAAAATTAAAAGTGACTATAGTATGATAACAAATTACAAAAAAACATTTAGTGGTCAGTAGTTAAGCACTAAATTTCATTTCGAGAGTGATACACATAAACAGCCCTTATAATCGCTGCGTCTGTACAGATAAACTTATCTATTAAGCTCTAAAACATTATCTTTTCGTCTCCGTGGAATAGTCATTTTTTTGTTCTCTTCCATATAAATTTTGAATCCTTCATAGCCTTCGTCTTTTATTAATTGAATTCCAGCTTCTCTATCAGAATTAAAAATAAAAGCAAATACCTTTCCTATGCGATTATTAAACTTTTTGCAATCTACAGTTCCTGGATCTTTGCATTCAGCACAAGAATTATATTTATTTTCAATGCCACATTGTCTTATTTTACACCATGATGCTTTTTCATTCTTTTTACATCCAGGGCATTTATCATTCTTAAATTTATTACAATTTTCACAATATAATCCACAGTACGATATCACATCAAAATTCATATTTTCTTTCTCCATAACTAAATTTTACAAATGATTCTAAAATTACTAATTTATTATATTTATTTATACCCAAAAATTCGCAGAATATTTATATACCCGATTTAAAACCAATTTATTAGTTGTGCCACGTATTCGCCATTAGCAATACAGTAATTTGAGGTTAAATTACTTATTTTCAATATATTCGTTGCACGACTTGCATTTTTTTAGATATATAGTAAGCTCAGAATAATTGGTTTTTACTTCTAATTTACTTGAAATTGAATTTCGATTACGTTGTTAGCCTGATTTTCAAAATCACAATTTAAATAAACTTCACGGCAAATATTTCCAGCAACTACATTTTCCGTTTTCATTTGTAGCATGAGTTGCCTATAAGTAGTTTTCAAATTCTCCAATGCTCCCAAATGAGTTTGACCCAAATTGAGCGATTAGCTATCGCTATTCTGCTCAATCGACTGAGTTATTGTAAGGTTTTCAAATTTTTCATTTCACTCAAATTGTGAAAACCAACAATTTCTAGGTCGGGGTTAACTCTAAGTATAGCGCTTTTCATTTTATTCAAATCGCTCAACTTAGGTTTGACTAACATGTATAAATTCATTCAATTTTTCCAAACTAAAGGTATCACTTGAAAACTTATTACCAAAGGTAGCAACTGGCAAACATATTTTTAATCCAAACTCCGCTTCCATATCTTCACTTTCTCAGGTATATATCCAGTATTGCGGTCCTGTAGGATGTAAGCGTGCTGCAACAGCTTCTTGAAATATTTCTTTAGGTAAATCACCTATATTTTGCAGCATTTCTTTCATAGTTGTTCTAACTTCTTTTGACAATACAGTCATTGCGGGGGCTGTTTTCTTTTCCATAATATTAAAATTTTAATTTGATTAGGCTACAAAACTAAATGCATGGAGTGACAGCCTTATGTCAGTAGAGATTTTATAATTGAAATAAAAATAAAAAAAACGTACATTTAGCCTACTAATAGACAACTATGAAACAACCGTTAAAGCATTTAAAAAACAAAACTACCGAACAACTTTTTGAGATTAAAAGTAAACTAGTTGAACTACTATATTGGATATTCTTAATTACTATGTGGTTTGGGTTGCTAGGAACCTTATTCAGAACTTTAGACATAGGTATTCAACTAATTAATTATTTGCAACTACTTATGATTTGTTACATGATATTCATTTTTGCTATTCGCAATAAATTAAATTACCAACTCAAAGCAATTTTACTTTTACTAACAATTCTTATACTAGCAATAGGCGGTATATTTTCCTTTGGATTGTTTTCTCAAGGAATTTTATTTTTATTACTGTTTGTAATATTAAGCTCGGTGTTCCTCGATACAAAATGGGGATATATTTCTTTTGCAATTTCTTTACTAGCAATAATTATAGCTGGTTTTTTATTTATTAATGAAATAATAACCATTAATAATTCAGTTATTAAAATAGCAAATGCCTTTTCTGGCTGGTTTATGGCTGCCATGGCATTCTCACTCATTTCAATAATTGTAATTGTTTTTTGGCAACGCGTTCTCCAACATTTAACAAGCAAAATTGATGTGAGTTTTCTGCAAGAAGACAACCTTGCTAAAATAAATAAATTACTCCGAAAAGAGATTGAAACCCGAAAGCAAACCGAGATTCTTTTAAAGGATCAATATGACGATAGTAAGGATTTAAATGAACGATATCAAAAGATAAATGAAGAACTACAAGATGCTTTTCATAATTTAGAAAAGTCGAACCTACAGTTAGTAGAGGCAAAAGAAAAAGCACAATCGGCAGATTTATTAAAATCAAGCTTTTTGTCGAACATGTCGCATGAAATTCGAACTCCATTAAATGCCATTGTTGGTTTTTCGTCGCTTTTAAGCAACAAAGATATAACACAAAAAGAATATGATAATTATTTAAGTATTATCCGATCAGGAACTAATAGCTTACTAACAACAATTTCTGACATCACAAACATGGCCAAAATAGAAGCTGGCGATTATAGCTTATATCCTGAAAAAGTTGAACTTAATGAACTTCTGAAAGAAATTGAATCAAGCCTTATCGAAAAAATCGACCAAACATCTTTAAACTTCAATATTTATACAGACTTACCTTCACCCTGTCACATAATTACCGATAAACAAAGTTTTTTACAGATAATTACAAAATTAATTGACAATGCTTTAAAATTTACAAAAAAAGGTGACGTAAATGTTTACTGCTGCATTTTAAGCGATGGATCGTTTAATATTATAGTAAAAGATACAGGCATTGGCATTACACAAACTATTAAAGATGAAATTTTTGAAACTTTCCGACAATTAGATAACAATTTTAAAAGAAAACATGGAGGAACTGGCTTAGGATTATCTATTGCAAAAGGGCTGCTTGACTTACTCAACGGAAGCATTGAATTTTCATCGGAACCAAATAAAGGATCCACTTTTTCTGTTACTATTCCAATTATTTTAGTTAACGATGCTGCTAAAAATATATCGGGCTTAAATAATTGGAAAGGAAAAACCATTCTTATTATTGGAAAGGAAGCATGGGAAAACAAAGAAATTAATACGATTTTACATGAGTCAAATGCTATTTTAAGGTATGTTGACTCGGCATTTCAAGCCATTGACACTTTTAAATTACACCCCGAAATTGATGCTACTATTATGACATTAAATATGTATGATATGAACACCGAGAAGTTTATTAAAATAATAAAACAAATTCGACCACTAATGCCCGTAATTGCATTTAATACAGAGCCAAATAGCAAAACCACCCAAATAGATTTATGCGATGCAGCGCTAACACCTCCAATTAGTAAATTAACATTTCTAAAACTAATGGAAAACTATTTAGGCTTGTTATAAAAATAAAATGACTGATTAAAAAACCAGTCATTTTATAAATACATATTTTCAAATTACCAATTCAATATATTATTAAAAATAAACGGCTCGGGATTGCTAAGGTATTTTTTAGCCTCTAATATATCATCCTTTGTTAAATAATGTAAGTTTTCATAAACCGATTTCACTCTATGACTTTCAATATTAACTAAACGTGCTTTAATTTTTCCATCTTCACCCTTTAAATCGCTTAAATACAAAGGTAAAACCTCACCCACTGGATTTACAGCAACCATACACCCAGTATGGCCTTGAGTAAATAATGTATAAACCCCTCGCCCTAATTGTCCGCAATAATTCAAATCGTAACCAATGGGTTTACAACAACGTAAAGTGTATCCAAGTTCCACAGGTCGACAACGAACATCAATATTCAATTCCTTTACTTTACGCATGACCAACATATTAAAAATATGGGCTTTGCTTACCTGATGTAATTCTGGATGCCCATGATCGTCGTACATAAAATTAATTCCTGTGGCTTTTAATTGCTCGTCGCTCAAAAAGTGAAATACGCCTTCACTAATCATGGCTACACCATAATTAATTCCCAATATTTTCCGTTTAATAATCGATGAAATTACCAGATTTACAATCTTATCAACGCTAATATCGGTTTTATTAAAAATTTCAGGAATTACTATCATTGGATAATTGCACGCTGCCCCAATACCAAAAGCCAAGTGTCCGGCTTCGCGGCCCATAGCGCACATTACAAACCAGTTTAAAGAGGTTCTGGCATCTTCATAAATAGTATTCCCAAGAATAGCACCTGTTTCTTTAGCTGAATGATAACCAAAAGTTGGAACACCCTCAGGCAAAGGCAAATCGTTGTCTATTGTTTTAGGAACATGAATATTTTTAACGTTAAAATTATTTTCACTTAAAAATTCTGACAATCTCGATGCCGTTGAAGCCGTATCGTCCCCTCCAATAGATACTAACAATTGAACATTATATTTGCGAAAAAAAGCATCATTAAAATCAGAATCCTTTGGTTTAAAACGGCTCATTTTAAGGGCTGACCCTCCCAAACTTCCAATTCTATCGGCAAATTCAAAAGTAATATCTTCAACTTGCGCCTCATCGCTCAAGAGTCCTTTAAAACCTTCATGAACTCCAATAACTTTGAAGCCATTTGATATAAAAACTCTTGAAACAGAACTTATTACTGTATTAATACCTGGTGCAGGTCCTCCTCCACATATTATTGCAATCGCTTTTTCCATTATTTATTTGTTATAATTTGATGCAAATATTGCCAAACGTTTTTTAAGATAAAAGCTTAGCTTATAAAATAATCTAGTTTTAAGTTATAAACAGCAATAAATCATATTTTAACATAAAGCAAAACACGTTTAATTGTGCATGCATAGCAGCTAATTTACATTGTAATAAATCATGATTATTCTTACTTTGGCCAACTAATTTTAAAACATACCATTGTGAAACAAACTATCATTATATTATCGTTAACCGGATTGTTTTTAGCATCGTGCATGCAAAGCAATAATAGCAAAGAAACTATGGAAAATCCTTTTTTAAGTGAATACAATACCCCGTTTCAAACTCCTCCGTTCGACAAAATTAAGTCGGAGCACTACATGCCTGCTTTTGTAGCTGGCATGAAACAACAAAAGGAAAATATTGATAAAATAATTAACAATACTGAAGAGGCAAGCTTCGAAAACACTATTGAGGCCATTGAAACCAGTGGTGAATTACTTGATAAAGTAGGCAGTGTTTTTTATAATTTAAAAGGAGCCAATACAAACGAAGAAATTAAAACAATTTCTGTTGAATTAGCGCCAATAATGTCAAGCCATTCCGATGATATTAAACTAAACGAAAAACTTTTTGAAAAAGTTAATGCTGTTTACAAGCAAAAAGAAACATTGAATTTAACTAGCGAACAAATGACCCTTTTAGATAATACCTTTAAATCATTTGTTCGCGGAGGTGCTAATCTTAAAGAAGATGTAAAAGCGAGATTCAGAGAAATAAATAAAGAATTATCGCTACTATATTTAAAATTTGGCGACAATTTATTGGCTGAAAATAACAGATTTCAATTGCTTATTGATGATGAAAAAGATCTTTCAGGCTTATCAGAAAATTTCATTCAAACAGCAGCTTTAGCTGCTAAAAACAAAGGTTTAGAAGGAAAATGGGTTTTCACTATTCAAAACTCTAGCTTTTTACCATTTATGGAAACTGCTGACAACAGAAGTCTTCGTGAAAAAATGTACAATGCATATATTATGAAAGGAGATAACAACGACTCCTTAGATAACAAAGAATTAGTTTTAGATATTGTTAACTTAAGAATTGAAAGAGCTCATCTATTAGGATATAACTCTCATGCCGATTTTATTTTAGAAAAAAACATGGCTAAGGAACCTAAAAATGTATATGCCCTGCTCGAAAAATTAATGCCAGCAGCATTAAAAGTTGCAAAAAAAGAAGTAGCCGACATGCAAAAAATGGCGATTGCTAATGGAGAAAATTTTAAAATTGAACCTTGGGATTATGCTTATTATGCAGCAAAAGTAAAACAAGAAAAATATGCCTTAAACGAAAATGAAATTAGACCTTACTTACAACTAGAAAATGCCAGAGAGGGTATGTTTTGGGTGGCTAATCAATTATATGGCATTTCATTTACCAAACTTTCAAACGTTGCAACCTACCATCCTGAGGTGGATGTTTTTGAAGTTAAAGAAGAAAATGGAGATCCCATTGGATTATTATATCTTGATTATCATCCGAGAGAATCGAAACGTTCAGGAGCTTGGTGTACAAGCTTTAGAAGTGAGAAATACAAAGATGGCAAACGAGTAGCTCCATTAGCATCTATCGTTTGTAATTTTTCAGCACCTATTGGTGATACTCCGGCTTTGTTAACTGTTGATGAAACAGAAACCATATTTCACGAATTTGGTCATGCCTTAGATGGATTATTTGCCAATAAACATTATGCAAGTTTAAGTACTCCCCGAGATTTTGTTGAATTACCTTCACAAATTATGGAAAATTGGGCTTTTGCTCCTGAAGTATTGAACCATTACGCTAAGCATTACAAAACTGGCGAAGCTATGCCACAAGAACTCATCAATAAAATTGAAAAAGCAGGAAAATTCAATCAAGGTTTTGCTACCTCAGAATATCTGGCGGCTTCATTCTTAGATATGGATTGGCATACTTTAACTGAAAAAGTTGATGTTGATGTAAATAAATTTGAAGAAAAATCGATGAAAAAAATCAATCTTATAAATGAGATTGCACCTCGATATAGAAGTACCTATTTTCAACACATATTTACTGGAAACAGCTATTCATCGGGTTATTACAGTTATATTTGGGCTGAGGTTTTAGATGCCGATGCATTTGAAGCATTTAAAGAAGCAGGCTTATTCGATAAAACAATAGCTGCCGCCTTCCGTACAAATGTTCTTGAACTAGGTGGAACTGAAGACGCAATGGAACTTTATAAAAAATTCCGTGGAGCAGAACCAAAAATTGAACCATTACTTGAAAGACGCGGATTGAATTAAATTTTTGATTTTATATAATTACAAAAGGGTTTCGTTTGAAACCCTTTTTTTTGAGCAAAAAATGGCCAAATAATTAAGCATCGAATAAATTATTATTGTAAATTTGTTAGGAATGGCATCAGCACTTAGAATATTTAAGCATTTTTTAGGTTAGCGATGTCTTAATTTAATACTTAACATTTAAGTAAATTATTTGATGTAGTTTACTTATACCTAAATTTTAATAGCATGTATAACGGAACAGTAAAATGGTACAATGAAACAAAAGGATTTGGTTTTATTGTAAACGAAGACAACAAAGACATTTTTGTGCACCGCTCAGGATTAAAAGGTATTCAAAGATTAGACCCAGACCAAAAAGTTCAATTTGAAATTGGCGAAGGACAAAAAGGTCCAATGGCCATTAATGTAGAAACAATTGCTTAGTATGCGATATAAAAAATAAAACCCGGATTAAAAATCCGGGTTTTTTTATGTTTATTTTTTAAATGTAAATTAACATCCACCACAGCATCCGCTATCACCGCAACTTCCTGTGCTACAATTGCCAGCAAGTTCTTCAGGTTTTGCATCACGTACTTCAATAACTTTTCCTTTAAAATGTAAATCTTCACCTGCTAATGGGTGATTAAAATCCATTTTTACATTGGCATCAGAAATTTCTAAAACAATTCCATGTAATTTATTTCCCTGACTATCCATCATTGGAATGGTATTTCCAACTTTTACCAAATCGTTATCAATTTTTCCTTCAACTTCAAAAGCTAGAACAGGAACTTCAACAACTGCTTGTTCTGTTACTGGTCCATAAGCATGATCAGCACTTAATTTAAAATCAAAAAGATCACCGCTTTTTAATCCTTCTAAATTCTTTTCAAAATGTTCTAACATTCCTCCATCTCCAAAAAGAAAAGTTAATGGACTGTCATTTTCTACTTTTTCAATAAGTTGAGCATCAGCATCGTCGTACTTTAATTCATACGTTAATGATACCATTTTGTCTTTTACAATATTCATCTTTTATAGTACATTTAATTTTTAAAAAATCAATTTTATTCAAATTTTATGCAAAGAAACATTCAATAAATGGTTATTCAAAATATTTATAAATAAGATTTTTTATTGTAATGTTGCTCTTTAGTCCCCTTCTACAAATAAAGGCTCTATTTTGTTCGATGGTTTTTCAGATTCAAACGGCGTGGGCTTTACTTCTTTTTTGGTATCGTTAAATTTAATTAAACCTATGGCCATTAATATGCTCGAAATAATTATCACAAAAAGTAAAATTCCACTATCAAATTCTGCCACAAGAAAATCCTCAGGAATATTAAAAAACAATAAAACTGTTATCAAGCCACGAGGTGCCAAAAGCCATTCTAATATAAAGTTTTGTTTCAAAAACAATCTTAAAATCAACCACCGAATTCCGTAAATAACTATTAAAATTAATAAACTAATAAGTATAACTTTTAGATTAATTAGTGATTGAATAACAATGGTCATTCCGAAAATTACAAAGAAAAAAGTACGAACAATAAATGAGGATTCAATGGTAACCAAGCGAAGTTGAGAATAAACATTATCTAAGGAATCATCATTAATATATTTTTTAAATTTTCCCCGAATAAACAATCGTCGATTATTCAAAGTTAATCCGAATGCTAGTATTATTAATAACGATGATAAGTGAAACATTTTACCAACAGCATACATTAATATTAAAACTGCTATTAATAGAAACAATCTGATATCGGAATTCAACTTATGAAACACATAAACCAATCCGTAACTTGCTATGAATGAAACAACAATAGTTAGTCCAATATTTATTAATACCGAAGTAGTTACTTCAGCTACAGTAGTTGCTTCGGCACTCTGAATAAGCAAATAAAAAAACATAATGCCCAAAATATCGGACAAGGTGCTTTCGTAAATCATAAATTCCTTTTTGCTTTTTGAAAGATTATTTACACTTGGAATTATAATGGCACTGCTCATAATTGATAGTGGAATAGCATAAATTAGTGATGTTGTTAAATCTGCATCGAGTAACCAAATAAATATTGATGCTACTGCAAAAGAGGTGACGAATAAGGATACTAATGAAACAAAAAAGGATTTAATAATCAAAGGCATTTTTTCTTTACTCAATTCTAAATCAAGGGAGGCCTCTAATACAATCATTATTAGTCCAATTATTCCAAAAACCTCAAGAATAGGAAATAAATTCAGATTAGGTATTTCACTTAACTCAAAAAACTGTTGTATAAGTATTCCAACAACTAATAGCATTAATACGCTGGGAATATTTGTTTTTCGGCTAATTACACTAAAAAAATAAGACAATATTATTAGTACACTTGCCGCAGTAATTAATATGTATGCATTAAATTGAATCATCGATTTAAGATATTAATATAGATAAGTAATTCGAATTATTGGATTTATATAGGGGGAATATGGGGAATCATTTAAATTCCAAAGTACTAACAAAAGCATATTTGATCGTTCACCAATGGGTTGAACAAAACCTCCGCCAAGCAATAAACTTTTTTCCCAAAAACGGGCTTTTCCTGTATGCATGTTCGCAAAATCAAAGTAACTGCTTTCTAAACTTAGCATTTCATATTCACTATAAATAGCAATATTTGAAAATATTGACAACAACCCAAAGAAACTACCCCCATAAATATCTGTTGAAATATTATAAATATCTCTTTTGTAATATTGATACGTTCCCTTTAATCCAAAGTATAAATTTTCAATAGGCTTATACCCTACCATTGGGGACACTTCAACAACATTCACAGAGCCAAATTGCATTCCAAAACCACCACCAAAAAAAACTTTTTCACTTAATTGTCGCTTTTTTTTAATAGCTCCTTGAGAAAACATCAAAATTGAAATTAGCTGAATACAAATTATTAAAATATATCTTTTCATAAGCATTCAATTGTATTATAAAAATAGTGTATTTTTAAGACAATTATGAACAAAAAATAAAGCAATGAATATTATTATTACTGGAGCGAGCAGGGGTATTGGAAAAGAATTAGTTAAGCTATTTGCTGAGAATGTAAGTAACAAAATATTTATAATTTCACGAAATGAGGCAAAACTAAACGAATTACACGAATACTGTAAAAAGGAATATAAGAATAGTCAAATACATAGCATAGCTTTTGACATTACTGAAACTTCAAAAATAAAAACGCTCGTTGATGACTTGCTTTCTGAAAATGAAACAATTGATATCCTAATAAATAATGCGGGGTTTTTAGTAGCAAAACCTTTTGATCAAATTACTTTAGCAGATGCAGAAACCATTTACAAAGTAAATGTATTAGGTCCCTTAGAATTAATAAAAAAGCTGATTCCTGGCTTAAAAAAAGCTGAACATGCACATGTAGTAAACATTAGTAGCATGGGAGGCTTTCAAGGAAGCGTAAAATTCCCTGGCTTAGCTGCCTATTCATCAAGTAAAGCTGCCATTGCAAGTTTAACCGAATGTTTAGCCGAAGAATATAAGGAAAGCAATATCAAATTTAATTGTCTGGCTTTGGGTGCTGTTGCTACCGAAATGCTAGCCGAAGCTTTTCCCGGCTATGAAGCTCCAACCACAGCAAAACAAATGGCCGAGTTTATATACGATTTCGCCCTGAATGGCCATAAAATGTTTAATGGAAAAATATTACCTGTTTCAAAAACAACCCCATAAAAAAAGGAGTCAAAGACTCCTTTTTATCTGATTAAAATATCATTAATACTATAAGTATTCTTTACATTCTATTTCACCACGAAGAACCAACAGACCATTCATTGCCAATGCAGACATTTCATCCTCGCCAGGATAAACAAATACAGGAGCAATAAACCCTACCATATTTCTAATGTATGTAATTAATTCTTTGTTGTTTGCCACACCACCAGTAATTAAAATACCATGAACTTCGCCATTTAAAACAGTTGCCATTTCACCAATTGCTTTTCCAATTTGATAAGCCATGGCATCTTGAATTAAATTTGCTTGCTCATCGCCATCTTTTGCTTTTTGCTCAATTTCATAAGATGAGTTAGTACCAAAATAACCCATCAAACCGCCTTTACCGGTTATCATTTTCTTTATTTCGGCATGGGTATATTTTCCACTAAAACATAAAGCAGCCAATTGTCCCGATGGCAAACCACCCGTACGTTCAGGAGAAAAAGGGCCATCACCATCCAAGGCATTGTTCACATCAATTACTTTTCCATGATAATGAGCTCCAACAGATACACCACCACCCAAATGAGCTACAATTAAGTTCATGTTTTCATATTTAACATCGCGACTTTTTGCAAATTGGTGGGCAATAGCTTTATGATTTAAGGCATGGAAAATTGACATACGTTCAAATTCGGGATGCCCCGAAATTCTTGCAACATCTTGTAATTCGTCAACCACCACTGGATTAGCAATAAATGCACGAACATTGTTTAATGATTCTGCAATATTTAAGGCTATTAAACCACCCAAATTACTTGCATGCTCGCCCATGATTACATTCTCAAGATCTTCCTTCATTCGCTGGTTTACCTCGTAAACACCACCTTCAACGGGTTTTATTAAACCACCTCTACCAACAATAGCTGTTAATTGATCAATGCAAATATCTGCATCTATCAATTCTTTTAATATTACATCTTTGCGGAATTCAAATTGATCGGCAATTTTTTCGTATTTATCAAGATCCTCAGCACTGTGACGAATGGTTTTTAAAAAAACCGATTTATCATTGTGAAAAACAGCAATTTTAGTGGATGTTGATCCAGGATTGATTGCTAATATGTTCATTTTATCCATTATTCTTTTTTTTTCAAAATTCTATATATCCAAGCGATTAAACAATAATTTTTGTATTCTCTAAAGCAGTATTAGCTTTGTTATAGAACACAAAAAAAGAGGAAAACATATTTCTCTCCTCATAAAATAACTTTATGCTTATTTTGCCAGTGCCAACATAGCACATAAGGCTATTGAATTCAATTTTGTTTTTGTGGTATCGCCTCTTGATGAAAGCACACATGGAACTTTAGCTCCTGCTACAAATGCAGCCATTTCGGCAGTACTCATTTTCGAGTTCATTTTATAGAATATATTTCCTGCATCCAAATTTGGAAATAATAAACAATCTGCATTACCTGCAACTTCGCCACCAATTCCTTTGGTTTGAGCCGATTTCATATCAATAGAAGCATCTAAAGAAAGGGGACCATCAATAATGGCTCCTTTAATTTGTCCGCGATCGCCCATTTTTGAAAGGATACAGGCATCAACCGATGATTGAACACTTGGTATCACTTGTTCTGAAGCTGAAACACAAGAAACTTTTGGAGTTTCAATGCCTAATGCTTTAGCTGTTATAATTAAATAATTGGCGATGGCAATTTTTTGTTTCAAATCGGGCTCTGGAATAATTGCTACATCGCCCACAACCAATAATTTATGATAATGAGCATTTTCAATAACTGTAACATGACTTAATACTGCTTTTGGAGCCAATAAGCCAGCTTCTTTATTTAAAATAGCCCTCATGTATTTATCGGTTGAAAGCAAGCCTTTCATTAAAATATCACCTTCGCCTTTTACAATCAATTTTACAGCCTCAGCTCCTGCTTCATTATCTGATTTAACATGAATAATTCTAAATTTCGATTTATCAATTTTTTCTACATTACAAACTTTTTCAATTTCGCTTTCATCTCCAACTAAAATACCATCAACAATTCCTAAATCAATGGCTTGACTAACGGCACTAATTGTATGAGAATCGTTTGCCCAAACTGCTACTAAACGTTTTTTATCAGCGCCTCTTAGCACTTCGTACATTTGTTCTAGCTTTGTAATATTCATATCGGTTATTTTATTTTTTTTGGATTTATTTTCTGGTGCAAAACTAATTCAACATGAGCATAAAAAACAATGAAAATGATCATTAAGCACACTGTTTTACAGCACAAAAAAAGAGACCCTCTAATGAAAGGCCTCTTTATTATTAAATAAAGAAAAACATTAAAGTTGACTATCCCTGAGGCAAGACTGCGATGCACCTACCTAACGGAAGGCAGGTTTCGCCAACTTTATTTCAGCTTATGCTGAAACTCCAGCCTACCGGCAAATTTTATTTATGAATCCCTCTCCCTACCAATGTCGAACATTTATTCCCTTCGGTCATGAACGCTAACGCTTAGTTCCCCTAAAATTCAAGGAAGAGAAAGCTGAACTCCGAGGCAAGCCTCAAAGAATTTTTTTGATTAAAATAAACAATCGACAAGCTTTCTTATATTTGTGATTAACTCCTTTTATAGCTACCTTGTTAAGTAACAAAAAAATATTTTGCGTCCTTTTTATTCATATTTGTTTTACCCATATAGTTGCGTATTTAATTAAAAAAATTAAAATTTCTATTGACTTAAAAAAGATGACAAATTCTAAAACTGTACTAAGCAAAAGATGTTATAATAACTAAGTAAATGAGTAAAAGCATGAATGCAATTATTAAATATTTAAGCAACCTTAGTGTACGATATAAAATTTTGATCGGTTATACTGTAGCCTTTATTCTTTTTTTTGCCATAAGTGGTTTAATTGTCTATCCTATTATGCAAAAAACCATTAATAAAAACATAGAAAGCGAACTGAACAATACTACAAAAACTATTTTAAGTATGGTGAAAGCTGCAGCTGATGCCTCTATTAATGGGTATCTTCGTGCTGTAGCTGAAAAAAACAAAGACATTGTGAAAGGGGCATACCTTTTATATAAAAATGGCGTATTAAGTGAAAATGAGGCAAAAGAGTATGCAAAATCAATACTATTGAGTCAAAAGATCGGTAAAACTGGCTATATATATTGTCTCGACAGCAAAGGAATAATAAAGGTGCACCCATCAGAAGCATTAATTGGAGCTGATCTTACCCAATACGATTTTATTCAGAAACAATTGAAAAAAAAGGTCGGATATATTGAATACGAGTGGAATAATCCCGGGGAATCAACAGCCAGGTTAAAAGCGCTTTACATGACCTATTTTAAAGAATGGGATTGGATTATTTCTGCTTCATCATACCGTGAAGAATTTAACCAACTTATTGAAATTGAAAATTTTCGAGAAAGCATACTGTCAATACAGTTTGGTAAAACCGGATACTCCTATGTAATTGACTCTAAAGGAACACTAATTATTCACCCCTTTCAAGAAGGAGAAAATATTTATAATGCAAAAGATGCAAATGGCCGCCTATTCGTGCAGGAATTATGTCAAAATAAAAATGGCCAAATAATCTATCCATGGCAAAATCCCCACGACCCCATTGTACGGGAAAAACTTGTAATATTCAATTACATACCTGAATATGACTGGATTGTAGCTTCATCAAGTTATATTAAGGAGTTTTATGAACCCATCATGAAAATTTGGTATATTATATTAGTTGTTTTTATAGCTGTGCTATTCTTTTTATTTTCCCTAACAGCTTGGTACTCAAGATTTATATCTAATACTCTCAATAAATTGATTCAAGGATTCCAAAAAGGAGGTGAGGGTGATTTTAAAGTAAGAATAAGCAAAACTTCGGAAGATGAAATAGGTAGGTTATCAGATTATTTTAATAATTTCATGATTAAACTTGATACATACCACAGCTCTCTTCAGCAAGAAATGGAAAAGCGTAAGAAGGCTTCTGAAGCACTTAAAAATTCTGAAAGACGATTGGTTGATATTATCAATTTTCTACCTGATGCCACTTTTGCAATTGATTTGAAAGGACGGGTTACCATATGGAACAAAACTGCTGAGGAGCTTACTGGAACATTGGCTAGCGATATGTTGAATAAGGGTAATTATGAGTATGCTATTCCTTTTTACGGGGAAAGAAGACCCATTTTAATCGACCTAATTCTTAAACCATCCGAAGAAATTGAGAAGCTATATCCCCACATTAAAAGAGTTGGAGCACAAATTGAAGGAGAAGTATATCAACAAAATTTCAAGAACGGAGAAATCTATATGTTGGGTACAGCAGCTATACTTTACGATTCTGATGGAAACAAAACGGGTGCAATAGAGTCGATCCGTGACATAACAGACAGGAAAAAAGTTGAAGAAGCCCTCAAGGAGTCATACAATTCTCTGGAACAAAAAGTTAAGGAGAGAACTCGTGAAATTAATAAACAGAAGGAAACACTATTAACCCAGGCTGATGTTTTGGCCTTAACAAATAAAGAATTAGAGCAACACAAAAACCATTTAGAAGATTTGGTAAAAACCCGCACTATAGAACTCGAAAAAGCTAAAGAAAAAGCGGAAGAATCGGATCGATTAAAATCAGCGTTTTTAGCTAATATGAGTCACGAAATTAGAACTCCTATGAATGCTATTGTGGGTTTTTCAAATCTACTTTCGAACCAAATAATTGATAATGAAACAAAAAGCTATGTAAGTTCGATTCAAAAAAGTTCGAAAAGTTTATTATCCCTTATTGGTGATATATTAGACCTTTCAGAAATAGAGGCTGGCAATATTGAAATGAATTTGGAGTGGATTGAACCCAAGCAGTTTTTTAAGGATATAAAAGCATTATTTGATCATAGAATAGAGAATGCTGACTTAAATTTTAAGTTTGAGTTACAAGAACCTTTACCGCTAGGAATTCTAATTGATGCTGTTAGAATTAGACAAATTGCAGTAAATCTATTAAATAACGCTGTAAAATTTACAAATGAGGGCTTCGTAAAATTTAGTGTCGAGTTTTCCGAATATAAAAAATCAGATAAGAAATACATTGATTTGTCTTTTTTTGTTGAAGATTCAGGTATAGGAATTTCTGAAGAATATCAACAGAAATTATTTCAAGCTTTTTCACAGCAAAATGTTCATAGTATCAGAAAACATGGAGGTACCGGATTAGGATTGGCTTTGTGTAAACTTCTGGTTAATTTAATGAATGGAACAATTAAGGTGAAATCGGAACCCGGGCGTGGTTCACTATTTACTATTAATTTACCCCAGATTGAAATTACAAACGAATACCAGGTAAAAAAGCAGACTCAAACAATTGAAGTTGATAGCATTCGTTTTTATCCGGCAAAAGTTTTAGTTGTTGATGATGTTGAATTTAATAGAACTTATATAAAAAGAATACTTAAAGAAACAGACTTGCAATTAAGCTTTGCAGAAAATGGTGAGCAGGCCTATGCAATTATGGAAAGTATTCCTTTCGATTTAGTTTTTACAGATATAAAGATGCCGGTTATGGATGGCTTTGGTCTTATGAAAAAAATAAAAGAAAATGCAAGTATGAGTAACATTCCTGTAATTGCTCTTTCATCGTTAGCAAAGAGACAAGAGCAGGAACAAATTCAAAATGCTGGATTTGCAGGGTATTTAATTAAACCATTTAAAGTTGATGAATTATATGCTAAAATGGTTGAGCATCTTTCACACAACAAAATTGCAAGCATTCCGATGGAAGAAACAATTCAGGATGTTAAAGAATCAACATTATCGAAAAGTGAAACAGAAGCAATGATTCAGGAATTAAATGGCAGTATTATGACTATGTGGAAGGAGTTTGAAGAACAACAACCCATGGATGAGGTTGGCATTTTTGCCCATGAACTAAAGAAATTAGCTGTTGTTTATCCACATCCAAAACTAATACTATTCGCACAAAAATTGATTGATGCTGTCGATAGTTTCGATATAGAAGAATTACTAAGGCATTTAAAAAGATACCCAAAATTACTTAAAGAAATTACTCAATAGAAGCCTCTGGTATGATTATTTAAGGAAAAATTTAATGTCCAAATCAGTGGTAAGTCTAATAGTGTCAGCGCAAAATATAACTGCCCGATATTTTTTATAATTAGACCTACTGTCTAATTCCAGACTTTTGTTTTTAAACGATTGGGTTAATGCTTAATTCGGATCACAGAAAAAAGTTGGGGCTTAAAATAAAATCACCTAGCATTTAATATTAAAGATGGCGATGCGCAGATAATTTCATAAAAATCAGTTTTATGCTTGCATCGCTTGTTGTTAACAACAAACAACTTAGAGCCTTGCCCTAAGCTATATTATTTATGGCTTTCAGCCATATACAGACGAATAAACAATCATTTGAACTAAATCAACTTTACAACTTTAAAAAATAATTAAAGTATTTTTTTACCCTCCCCAGTTCTCCCTAAAATTAGTAATGCCATTTACATAAGCAATTATGATTTACCTATTTTATAAAGAAATATCAAAATCGGAATAGATTTTTCAAAGTTTTCATTCCTATTGTATTTTCCCTTTTCTTTGAACAGTTTATTTGAGGACTTCACTTTTTAACAAAAATAGATTATCGTCACAAGACAAGGTATTCGTTTGAATATGTGATATGTTCAGATATAGTTATCCCATTCAACCTGTTTGTGCAAGCTGTCGATTTATATAGCTTGAATATTTACTTATTTACCATGACTATTTGTAATTGAAAAACGCTTTTTGCCGGGAATCCTTTTTTCTTTTATCACATAGAAATTTTCTTCGTGGCTTTATTGCCTCTGTATTTGCTTTTTACAGTTTCCTACTGTTTTTGGTGATGGAATTTATTCCAAAACAGCATCTTTTTCTCCTGATGGCAGAAACTCTTTTATAAAATTAGAGGATTGGCTCATTCGAATATAAAAATCTGCTTGCCTTTTCTTATTGCTTTTAGTATTCTAAAATGGCCATAAATAGCACCAGCTGTTAGTAAATCGTCTTTACTAATGGAGTTAAGATGAAATTCAAACATTTGTTGTTCGCCAACTCTAAATGAGTCTATCTGAGCATCTATTGTAATAAAGTTTAGCGCATCGCAAAGAAAGCTGACTCTTGCTTGTGGAATTTGTGTGCCAATTGAATTGGTATGGAGGCAACCGAATTTTCTAAGTAATTTCTTTGAAGAAAGAAGGTTAAGTTCTGAGCCATCTACTGATAAAAGCCTAAAATGCAACCAAAGTTTTCCACCAACATTGGCGTAAAAGAAACTGACAACGAACTTGTACAAATTAATGAATAATTGAAGTTTGATTTTTTGCCTAGCTTTGCAAAATGCTCCGTCTGATACCCAATTGACAACCTCATCAACCTTAAAAAGCATTGTGTAAAAAGATTTCAATTGAGTTTTTACCGATGATTTTAAAAGTTGAAGAATAATTAAAACTGCTGTTTGGAAAGGTAATTTTCTTTTTCTTGTAAAATGTTTATTTTCAAAATAATAAAATTCAACAAACGTACTTTTTGTTAATAATTTAGATAAATTTTTTAGCAGTTTGACATGAAATTTTTGCGGAAACCGAACCAAACTTCATAATTATTTCAAAAAAATGTTCTTTTTTCATAATCTATTTTTAGTTATTATTCAATATAAAGATAATGATAATAGGCGACCTATACAATTGATAATGAATACTATAAAGGCATTTTATTTAAGTTAATGACATTATCGCTTGCGGCGGGGTAGTTCATTTAAAGTGTAACTAAAATAAAAATGATGCGTCTCTAAATTGAAACCATGATATAGAAACGTTCTAAGAAAAATCTGAAATCAATTTTTAATAAATGAATTAAAATTAAGGAAAAGTAAAGAGTTTCCTGACCGGAATTTTTATGTTCCAAAACGAATAAATGTTTTTAATCCTTAAAACCAAATAAAATGAGAAAAGTAGTAGTATTAATGGTAGCCATAACCTTAGGTTTAACTACCGCAGTAAGTGCAAAAAAATTGCCAACCACAGCGGCTAAATTACCAGCTGATTTTAAACAAGAAATTGCAAAACAACTTGATTATCCTAAATATGCGAAGGATAATCTAATTGAAGGAGAAGTTTGGATGAAAGTTACTTTGGATGAAAATTCAGAAGTTAGAATTATCGAAATGAATGCTACCAATCCCCATTTGGGAGATTATGTGAAAAAGGAATTATCGAATAAAAAGATTGAAAATGTAAATTTTCCTTTGGGTCATGTTTATTATATGAAAGTAAACTTCGACCTTTTATGAGATTAGAAATTAGCTAATCTAAATAGTGCAATAAACCATCTCAAATAACGAGATGGTTTTAAAAAATATAAAGTCAATAATGTTTTTTAAAAATTATTGTAAGGTTTTTTTTTAGTTTGCTATGTCTTTATTTGATATTCCGATGATACCCTGCCAGTTATTCCGATGAAACCCTGCCAGTTTTTTTTATTGATTTCTGCAA
>JAEINW010000095.1 GCA_016342715.1 Salinivirgaceae bacterium
TTTGAATCTATGCGCCTTGCAGTAAATCTTGCTTCAGCTTAAATATAGCAGAAAAATATCCTCCTGAGTAAATACCTTTTCGGTAATACCAATGCATTAGGTCAAACAATCAGTTCAGGAGGAGTTGACTATGTGATTACTGGTATTGCTGAAAACGTGCCGCTAAATTCACACATACAATTTGATGCAGTTTTACCTTTAAAATCGCTTTTGGAAAGTCCCGATGTTTATATGGGTTGGGATGGGGGTGTTTCTGCAGCTACTTTTGTCAAACTTTCAAATGCTGGTTTAGCCCAAGTGGTTAATTCAAAATTGCCTGATTTTTTGTACCCAAAAATTAATAAAAAGAATGAAGGTACTGGTCATTTTAGCGAGATGTATCTGGAGCCGTTTTTAAATATTCACTTAAAGTCGAAGGCTGACTGGGATTATTTTGATAAAAAGGAAGCAAAAACGGTTTATATTTTATTACTAATAGGATGCCTTGTTTTTGCTATAGCCATGCTTAATTATTTGTTTATTTCAAGCGGCATCTTGGTTTTTCGTCACAAAGAATTTGGAATAAAGAAATATTTGGGAATGAGTAAAACGGATATACTTTGGCAGTTTCAGATGGAGTCAAGTTTTATTTTTGGGTTTTCGTTGGGCTTGGCTCTGATATTAATTTACATTTTTAGAACTTCTATTTCCTCACTATTTGGTGTCGATTTTATCACTTTTCAAATGCAGAAAAGCCTTCCATATTTAATTTTATTAGGTACGCTAATTAGTGGTTTTTCAGGATGGCTAATGTATAAACTCTATTCAAAAAGCAAATTAAATATTCAAAAACTGAATGTTTCTCAAGCACTATTCCGAAGCAAGCGATTGGTTTACGTTTCAGCTTTTCAGTTCTGTATCTCAATGGTTTTAATAGTTGCAGTATTGGGAATTAACAAACAATTAAACTACGTGTTAAGCAAAGACCTCGGATTCAAATCAGATCATATAATTAACATATCTCACGGGGCGGTTGGAGTCAAAAGAAAGGTATTGATTAGTGAACTAAGCAGTATTCCGGGTGTTGTAAGTGCATCTGCCAGTTACGGAATTCCTGGTTTGGAATCCACCGCAAATGGGTACAAGCCGCAAGGCTTCGACGAGTATTTTATGTGTAGCGCCTTATATGTGGATGATAATTTTCTGAAAACCTTTCAAATTAAATTGTTAGATGGGCGGGAATTTGCCAAAGGCGACAGTACCGATACCCAAGTATTTCTAATTAACGAAACGCTGGCTAAACAATTAAATTGGAAACATTCACTTGGTAAAAACATCTACCGTGATGGTAATCATGAGGTAATTGGTGTGGTGAAAGACTTTACGGTTGGGTTGCTTTATGAAAAAATTCCTCCACTAATTATTTCCAAAGAAGGAGCCCGTAATTTTTATTCGCTGTCAATTGCTATAAAACCCGACGATATACAATCCACCCTAAAACAAGTGGAGTCAACATGGGAGCAATTAGTTCCGGGGGCCACTTTTGAGTATTCTTTTTTAGACAAGAAATTTGGTGAACTGTATTCTGATGTGAATAAAACCATAAATATTCTCACTATTTTTTCAAGCCTTTCTATTTTAATATCTATTCTCGGATTGTTTGGAATTACTTTTTTACTTATTGGTAGCAAAATAAAAGAAATAGGCATTCGGAAAGTGAATGGTGCAAAAGTTATTGAATTGGTTCAATGGTTAAATAAGGAGTTTATTGTTTCCGTTTTAGTAGCGTTTATGGTGGCTTGCCCACTTGGTTTTTATGTAATGAGCCAATGGCTGGAAACCTTTGCCTACAAAACAATCCTTAGTTGGTGGCTATTTGCATTTGCCGGAATGATTGCTTTTTGTATTGCTATTATTACAGTAAGCTGGCAAACCATTAGGGCAGCAAGAAGAAACCCGGTTGAGGCTTTGAGGAATGAATAATTTTAACTCAAAAAATGATTGTACATGAATTACTATCTTTTAAAACAAGTACTTAGGGGCATTAAGCAAAATAGATTTAATAATGTAATAAAAGTACTGGGTATTATATTGGCCCTTGTTCCAGCAATTCTAATACTTTCTTTTGTTAAACACGAGCTTAGTTATGATAAACAATTCAAAGATTCTGAGCGTGTTTATCGTGTTATTAGAAATTGGCAGGAAGATCCTAAATATGGTACCTATACTGCAGTTCCGTTCTTGAATTTATTAATGGAAAAATTCTCTGAAATAGAAACAGGTACTCGCTTGTGGCCATTGTATGATATTGAACTAAATTATAATAATAAAATTTACCACGAAGAAGTTGCCTTAACTGTTGATAGTACATTTTTTAAAACCTTTGGGATAGACTTATTGCAAGGAAATAAGAAGAATGCCCTTGATGCCGGTGAGTCTATGATTATTAGTTTATCAATGGCTAAAAAGCTTTTTGAAAACGAAAATGCCATCGGAAAACAAATTCAGTTTGAAGGATATGGTTTTTCAGATGAAAATAGATATTTAACGGTGAAAGGCGTTTTTAAAGATTTTCCAGCAAATAGCCATTTAAAAGGAAATATTATAATACCCATAAAAAATTTTAGGGTTGTAAATACTTCAAATCATACTAATCATAGTCTAATAACTTACCTAAAGTTAAAAAACCCATTGTTTGAAGAAACATTAGAGAGCAAACTTCCTGAATTTATGGAATTATTTTATGGGAAAGAATATTATGATTATTCGAAATCCACCTATTTATTACAGCCAATTACCGATATACATTTAAATACAGCAGTTAATTATAGTGGTTATGAAACACTAAATGGAAGTTACGCCAGTGTTTATATATTTCCAGCATTATCATTATTAATCATGCTGATTGCTCTGTTTAATTTTGTCAACCTTACTGTTTCAGAAGGAAAATCAAAACATAAAACGTTTGGAATAAATAAAATTTCAGGAGCAAATAGATACTATTTTTTTAAATACTATTTGGTAGAATCTATGGTCCTATCGATCATTGGCTCATTTTTTACATTAATCTTGATTAATCTTTTATCCCCGATATTTGTAACTTTCATTGAAAGACCTCTTGATCTTTCCTTGTCTGGTAATATGTATTGGATATGGATAATTGTTGCTTTTATATTTCTGATAAGTATCGTTAATAGTATTTATCCAGCCACTGTTTTTTCATCGAAAAACCTAATTTCATATTTA
Source organism: Salinivirgaceae bacterium (assembly GCA_016342715.1). Taxonomy (GTDB): domain Bacteria; phylum Bacteroidota; class Bacteroidia; order Bacteroidales; family SZUA-534; genus JAEINW01. Next base: position 3,226 of record JAEINW010000095.1, read on the forward strand.
AAAATTAATAATACAAAACCTACTAAAAATAATTATGTTCAAAGGGTTTTTCAAGTGCTGCAATTTGCAATTTGTATTTTCTTTATTGCCGGATCTATAGTGGTTTTCAAACAGTTAAATTTTATTAATTCCTCGATTAACTCAGGGCTTAAAAAAGAAAATGTTTTGCTGATAAATAATGCAATTAAATTGGGGGTAAACAGATCTGTTTTCAAGTCAGAATTGAAAAAACTTAGCGAAGTTTCAGATCTTTCACTATGTAACGAAGTGCCTGGAAATGGGTCGTATTCACATTATGGTTATCCAGTTGATTCTGCCAAAATAAATGCACACCTTGCCGAATATTGCTGCGATGTTGATTATTTATCTACATTAAAAATGCAATTGCTTAAAGGGAGATTTTTTGATTCGGAACATCCTACAGATAATGTTGCTATTGTATTAAATGAAACCGCTGTACGAACTTTAGGATGGGAAAAAAATCCTATTGGGAAACATTATAAACTTGGAACAATTAGAAATGTGATTGGCGTTGTAAAAGATATTCATTTTGAATCTCTTCATGAACAGATTATGGCTCAAGGATTTGTGCTTGAACCAGAAAATAGATGCTCTAATATACTAATAAGAGCAACTAAAGGTTTTTCTCCCGAATTAATTAATCAGATAAATCAACTTTGGTCAGGTTTTTCACCTGATAGAAAAATGGATTATAACTTTTTAAATGATGAGTTTGATTTCTGGTACAAAACAGAACAAAGGACAGGTATTATTTCTATCGTTCTTGCTGTTATTGCCATATTCTTATCGGGCTTAGGATTGTTAGCTTTGGTTTTGCAATCGATAAACGCTCATATTAAAGAAATTGGAATTAGAAAAGTAAATGGAGCTAAAACCTATGAAATAATGCAATTGCTAAATACTGTATTTGTTAAGCTAGTAATTCTTGCTTCCATAATTATTATACCATTCTCATATTGGTTATTGGGTAAATGGTTAGAGAATTTTGCTTATAAAACAGAATTAAACTGGTGGGTATTTTTAATTGCAGCATTAGCTACATTAATTGTCGCCCTTTTAACCGTAAGCTGGCAAACCTATAGAGCTGCACGTAGAAATCCTATAGAGTCACTTAGATATGAATAAAATTTAACCTATAAAATAGCTTACTAACTTAAAATAAAATAAATTATGATAAAATATATGCTAGTGCAAAGTTTCCGAAGAATTCTAAATGATAAAGCAAATTCTTTATTAAAGTTAGTCGGATTAACAATAAGTTTAAGCCTAGCCTTTGTTATTACGGTATTTTCGGTTCATGAATTAAGTTATGATAATTTTCACGCAAATGCTGATAATATTTATAGAGTTGTAAATAAAGCAGAATCATCTGATATTACATGGGCTACAACACCTTTTGTTTTGGGTGAAACCTTGCTAGATAATTTTCCAGAAATTAAGGAAAATGTTCATGTATTTTCAATTAATAAAATATCTGTAAAAAAAGGATTAGCATATATTGAGGAGAATAATGTTATTGCTGCAGAAGCTTCGTTTTTTAATATCTTTTCGTATAATTTATTACATGGCGATTTAGAACTGTTTGCAAAAACTCCCAACGGATTAATTTTATCAAAAAGTAAGGCTTTTAAGTATTTTAATAATTATTACCCAGTTGGTGAATTACTTACGGTTGATTTTGAAGGAGAGTTGCGTGATTTAGTTGTTTGTGGAATTATGGAAGATTTTCCGAAAAACTCATCATTAAAAACAGATATTATAACAAATATTGATTTTGGATTTGATTGTTTAATGAAAAAATATATTTCATCAAGCGAAAATCCACCCACAAAAGAAGAGTTAAAAACAGCTTGGAATATGGGAGTCTTTTTCACTAATTTTATTATGGTTGAAAATTCTACTTCTATTATTAATTTACAGAATAAAATTGCAAATTTAAGCCAGCAGGTAGAAAATCTCTCGTCGGATTATAATTTTAAATTACAGCCTTTATCTGATATTTATTTTAATTCAAACGCTTATGCCGATAATCTAAATTTAGAGAAAGGAAGCAAAGCCCTTATATTAATATTAATATTATTGGGTTTTTTAATCCTACTGATAGCATCAATAAATTATATAAACTTAACAGTAGCCCAAATATTTGTTAAAAATCATTTTATTGCCATAAGAAAAGTATGTGGAGCGAGGCGCAGAAATTTAATAAGTCAAATTACAATCGATTCGATAGTTTTTATTTTTCTAACAGTTCCGGTAGCTTTGTTATTAACATTTGTGTTATTGCCCATCGCTTTAAATGTATTGGGTAAAGAATATCAATTGTTAGTTTTTGATAATGGATTACCCATAATTATTATTATCGGATTAGTTATTTTAATTGGAGCCGCATCGGGTTTTTTAATAGGACTAAGAACAACATCATACAATGCAATTAAGTCTTTAAAAAATCAAATGCTTTCATCTGGTAATTTTGGCTTTCGAAAAGTTTTAGTTATTTTTCAAATGGTAGTTTCTGTATGCTTAATAACGTTGGTTTTATTTATTTATAAACAAACGAATTATTCGGTAAATAAAGATTTAGGATTTAATAAAGAGCATTTATTAATAATAAATTTTAATAGTCAAGATAAAGCTCCAAATTATTTAAGCTTTAAACAAGCAATAAAGAGTAATCCGAATATTTCAAATGTAAGTGGTTCAATGTTTACGCCACCACACATAAGTATAATGTCATTAACCTTACCAAAGGTTAATGAGCCTGAAAAGATTATTGGTATAAGTGGACTTTTTACCGATTATAATTTTGAAAACACCTTGGGCTTGGAACTTTTGAAAGGAGCATTTCCTGATAAAGAAAAGGGAATTAATGGAGTGGTAGTGAACGAATTGGCTGCAAGAGAATTGGGACTAACATCGGCTGTTGGAGAACAAACCTCATTTGGTGAGGTTGTTGGTGTTGTTAAGAATTTTCATATAAGTTCAACTCATAATTTAATTCCGCCTGTAATGATAGTAAAGAATCAAGGAATGGTTCGCGAAATGATTATAAAAACATCAGGAAGCCAAGTATTTGAAACTATAGGTTATTTAAAGAAAACATGGTCAGAATTAGGAGGAAAGGGGGCTTGCGAAGTAAGCTTTTTTGACACAAAAGTTCAAGAACTTTATATAGCAGATATGAAATTTGCTCGATTAATTATGGGCTGTGCTATTCTTGCTATATTAATTGCTGTACTTGGTTTGGTTGGATTAGCTTTATTCATGATTAAACAAAAAATAAAAGAAGTTGGAATAAGAAAAGTAAACGGAGCTAAAGTATCAGAAATATTGGCGCTACTAAATAAAGATTTTATAGTGTGGACTATTATTTCATTTTTTATAGCACTGCCCTTAATTTATCTACTTGTAAATAAGTGGCTTGAAGGTTTTGCTTATAAAACAGCAATGAGTTGGTGGATATTTGTTTTGGGTGGATTAATTACTCTTGTTTTTACTATTTTAACCATTAGTTTACAAACATTTAGAGCAGCCCGCCAAAATCCAATTGAGGCATTGAGGTATGAATAAAACAATTGTAAAATTATTTGTCATTGAATGTAAAAATATTTTACAGTTGGCAAGAGCTTAATATTGCTAAAATGCAGATAATGAGAAAAATATAAATGTGGCATGTAATATGATTAATATTAAACCAATTAAAAATACAACTATGATTAGCTTAAAAGGAATTACAAAGTTTTACAACACAAAACAGCAAAAAACATTTGTATTAAATGATGTTAACCTTGAAATAAAACAAGGTGAGTTTTTAAGTATTATGGGACCTAGCGGTGCTGGAAAATCAACACTTTTAAACATAATTGGTTTGTTAGATCAATCTTCGGAAGGGAGCTATAATTTTTTAGGTGAACCGATGATGCATCTAAAAGAAAAGCAAAAGGTTGATTATCACAGAAATCATATTGGGTTTATTTTTCAGGCTTTTCATTTAATTGAAGAAATGAATGTTTATGAAAATATTGAAACCCCTTTAATTTACAAGGGAGTAAAAGCAAAAGAAAGAAAAGCTATTGTTGCCGATTTGTTAGATCGCTTTAATATGGTAGCAAAAAAGGATTTGTTTCCGGCTCAGCTTTCAGGTGGTCAACAGCAATTGGTTGGAGTGGCCAGAGCTATTGCTGGCAAACCAAAACTACTATTAGCCGATGAACCTACTGGAAATTTGCATACTACCCAAGGCTCTATGATAATGGATTTACTCAAAGAATTAAATAAGGAGGGAATGACCATTATTCAGGTAACACATAATCAGGAATTTGCAAAATATGGAAACAGAATAATAAATTTGGTAGATGGAGTTGTTCAATAATTAATTATTCTAAATTAGAATTTAAAATAAAAGGATCAATTTTTTGATCCTTTTATTTTTTAAGCTACCTTTTTTGCTTTGAGGAGTCTATTGTTTTTTTAATGAATATTTAAACAACTTTGTTTTAAAAGTATTTTAACTTTATTTCTTCGTTAGCTTTAATGCTTATATACCCAAGCTCCATCCTGAAATTTTTCTTTTATGCTATTTAAGTTATTATAAGCAGCAGTATTTCCAGTAAATGAGTTAATTGTTACTGCCTGGTATTTTCCTCCATACATTGGTATTATTCTCGATTTATAACCTTCGCTTAATAATTTTTCATTTAGCTTAGTAGCATTTGCTTCAACTGCAAAACAACCTATTACAATGTGATATGGATTAGCTAAAAATTCCTTTTGCTCTTTTATCTCAGCAAGTATAACATCAATTTTACTAATTTGCTCTTTTGGGTATATTTCTTTTGTTTTTAGTTTTGATGCCTTTGAGTAAGCTGTTTTTGCTTCGTTATAAGCCTCTTGTTTAAATAACTGGTCAGCTTCAGTTATGTTTTTTTTGTATTGTACTGCAATACTTTGTGCTTTTAGTATCTTATTAATTTCTTCAATTTTTTGTGCAGGATATGTATCATTTGGCTCAAATTCCTGAGCCTGAACATAAAATGTTTTTGCACTTTCATATTGCTTCTCGGCAAAATGTTTATCGGCTTGTTCAATAGCTTTTTTATATTTTTTGCCTGACATTAAATCGCATGAATTGAATGCAATTGTTAAGCTAATTAATGCTGCAATAGTTAAAATAACGCGTCTTTTTTTCATAATACTTGGTTTATTTATTTGTTTTGCGAAAGTAAATATAATTACTTGACTTCTAAAATAAAAAAAAGAATAAGGTAATTGATACTAAATTTAATAAAACGTACTTTTGAGTGAAATATAAAATCGTTAAATATGAGTTTATTCGATCAAATTAATGCTGATATAAAGTCAGCTATGTTGGCTAAAGAAAAGGCAAAGTTAGAACCGCTTCGATCAGTAAAAGCTGCTTTTATAATGGCAAAAACTGAAAAAGGTGCAACTGGAGAATTAACAGCGGAAGCTGAAATAAAGATTATTCAAAAGTTGGTAAAACAACGAAAAGATTCGGCCCAATTGTATATTGATAATAATAGACAAGAATTAGCCGACAAGGAGTTATACGAAGCAACGGTAATTGAGCAGTATTTACCTGTGCAATTATCTGAAGAAGAAGTATTGGCTGGAGTTAAAGAAATTGTAGTGAAAATTGGCGCCTCAGGCCCACAAGATATGGGTAAAGTAATGGGGATGGCAAGCAAACATTTTAGTGGTAAAGCCGAAGGAAAAGTGATTTCTGCAATAGTTAAACAAGTTTTGGCTTCTCTATAAATTAATATTTTGTTGCATTTTTTAGTTACGCATTTTATTTCTTAGTTATATTTGATTGATAAAGATTGAGGTGATTGATAAATATTTTCAATCAATCTTCTTAATTTTATTTAATCATAATTCAATCTGTTTTTTTTAACAAAAAAATCATCATTTGAATACACTTTCTTTAACAACCCCAGCATTAATGTTTTCAGCAGTTTCGTTGATATTGCTAGCATATACCAATCGGTTTTTGGCCTATGCTTCAATTATTAGAAACTTGTATGCTGAATATCAAAAGAACAAAGATTTTATTTTAATTGATCAGATAAAAAATCTTAAAAAACGCCTAAAACTTATTCGTTTGATGCAAATTTTAGGCGTTTTAAGTTTATTTTTCAGCATGTTCTCCATATTACTGTTATATATGGAATTAAACCTTTTGGGTGGTTATGCTTTTGTGCTTGGCTTATTAAGTATGATTGGTTCTTTGGTTATTTCTGTATGGGAAATTCAAATTTCGGTACGAGCACTCGATCTTCATTTAAAAGGTATGGAGAATCATTAATATTTAGCAAATGAGTACAATAACTATTATAGGATTGGTAGCTGCAGTGCTAACCACTTCATCGTTTTTACCGCAGGCAATTAAAACCATACGTACAAAAAACACAAAAGATATTTCATTGGCTATGTATGCGATTTTTTCTTGTGGAGTGTTGCTTTGGTTAGCTTACGGATTGTTAATTAAAGATGTTCCTGTAATTGCTGCGAATGCCATTACACTAATTTTTGCATTAATTATACTTGCTTATAAATTGAAATATAAATAGATTATTTTGCCTCCAATAGTTTCAATTGTTTTTCTATTTTTTTTGCATAAAAAAGAGCTTGTCTCAAAAGGAGTTTGAGTATACTTGAAAATTACATGTTGAGAGTAAAAAAATAAATAGAACACTGATGACACAGATTTAACTGATAATCACTGATAAAATCGGCGTATATCAGTCTAATCGGTGTTTCATCACTTTCAATTTAAAAGTAAAAATTTATAAAGGATTACTTTTGAGACAGCCTCTTGAGTTTATCTTGGTTTTCTTTTGTAATTCGAAGGGGCATTAGTGTCACGTTTTTTATAACCACCAGTACTACCTCCTCGGTTTTGTTGAGTTCTTTTTCCATAAGAGCTGGTACTTGCCGGCGCTTCTCTCCTTTTTGGTTGAATATCTTTTACATCTGTAAGTCTTAATCCTGCAGGTACTTTTAATTGGTTTTTTGCAATTACTAATAAGTCGCTAAAAATTAACTCGTCGGTAATTGATTCCCTATTCCATTGAACATATGATTTTTTCATTTGATTGCAAATAACTTCAATCAAAAAATCTTTTTCTTCGCCTTCAGGAAAGTTTACTGCTTCTTTTACCATATTCTCAAGTACACGACCATAATGTTTGAAGCGAATATCTCTAACATCTTTATATGGTATAGTGTCGGGTTTTTCGTATAGTAATTCTTTGTCTGGATCAGGATATGGTGAATCAACATCTAAATCGAAATCAGAAATTATTGCCAAATGGTCCCATAATTTATGAGTATAATCAGCAACATCACGCAAGTGTGGATTCATATTTCCCATTATTTGAATGATAGCTTTGGCCAATCTATTTCTTTCGTCTCTATCTTCAACTGTTTTTATATGATCAACCATTTTCTGGATATTTCTTCCATACTCTGGTAATACGAGGTCTTTTCTTGTGGTATTATAATTCATCTTATTTTTTTTATAAAAATAGTTAATATTTTTGGTAATCAAAGAAAAGAATTACCGAACAATACGTAAACGTGCAAAACGCAGCAATAGTTTCTTTTCGCCATATTTTGGGAAAAATACAATGGCTTTTTTATTATTTGCATCGCCTTCAATTTGTATAACACGGCCTACGCCAAATTGTTGATGTTCAACATTCATACCTGATTTAATTGCGTCAGGATTATCTGATTTAAAATTTGAATCAGGCACAGAGCTAATTTGTTGAAGTTTTCGGTTAGCAGCTATGTTCATACCTGCATTTGTTGGTTTTTTAAATGCAGAACCTCTGTTAACAAAAGATACTTCGTTTTCAGAATTGGCATTTGAATTAGCGAATGTTTTTGCTCCAAATTTTGGTTTGGCTTTTATAAACTCTGCATCAATTTCGTTTAAAAACCTGCTTGGACTTGTTGTTGTTGGAGTTCCGTATTTATATCTACTTTTGCAATATGAAAGAGTTACTCGTTGCTCGGCTCGGGTTAAGGCTACATAAAACAATCGTCTTTCTTCTTCCAATTCGTTTTGAGTATGCACACTCATTTTGCTGGGAAACAAATCTTCTTCCATTCCTACTATATATACCTGAGCAAATTCAAGTCCTTTTGCTGCATGAATGGTCATTAGGGTAACCTTGTTTTTATCGTCCGACTTTTCATTGTCTTGATTCGTTAATAAAGCTACATCCTCTAAGAAATTTTCAAGTTTTGCCGATTCACCCTGGTTGTAATTACTGGCTGCAAAATCGCGAATACCATTTAGTAATTCTTCAACGTTTTCATATTTTGTTCGTTCTTCAACGGTATCTCCTTTATGCAAGTCTTTTAATAAGCCAGATTCTGAAGCCACTAACTGAGCCAAATCATAGGCGTCGTTTGTATCTTTTTGTTCCTGAAACTTCTTAATCATTTTATAAAAAGTCAGCAATTTTGTGAGTGTTCCCTTATTTACATCGAGCTGAACTTTTTCAGTATTCTCAAGTACTTTCCACATGCTAATTCCAAAATGGTTAGCAGCTTCTTCAATTTTACTTAAAGTAGTGTTGCCAATTCCACGTGCAGGATAATTTATCACTCGTTTTAAAGCTTCTGAATCGTCGGGGTTTACAACCAACCTAAAATAGGCAATTAAGTCTTTAACCTCTTTTCGTTGATAAAAGGAAAGTCCGCCATATATTTTATAGGGAATGTTTCGTTTGCGTAGCGCTTCTTCAAAAATTCTACTTTGTGCGTTGGTACGATACAATATGGCAAAATTCTCAAATTTCATTTGCTTGTTTGAAATTTGATCAAACACATCGTTAATCACCAAATAACCTTCTTCGTTATCGGTATATGCATCAATAATTTCAATTAAATCGCCCTCGTCATTTTCCGAATAAACGTCTTTTGGAATCTGTTTTTCGTTTCGTTTAATTAAACTATTTGCAGCGTTTACAATGTTTTGTGTCGATCGATAATTTTGCTCCAGCTTAAATAAAAGATGATTTGGGTAATCGCTTTTAAAATTGAGAATGTTCTCAATTTTTGCTCCTCTAAATGAATAAATACTTTGTGCATCGTCGCCCACAACGCATATATTGTTGTGTTGCTGACAAAGTTTTTTAATTATTATGTACTGCGAAAAGTTGGTATCCTGATACTCGTCAACCAATACATATTTAAATTTATGTTGATATTTAGTTAAAATGTGAGGATGATCGCGAAACAAGATGTTTGTATTTAAAAGCAAATCGTCAAAATCCATAGCGCCTGAATTTTTGCATCGGGCGGCATACAATTCATAAATGCGCGCTATTTCAGGTCTTTTGCTTTCTCGGTCAGCTTCAATTGCTCCGGTGTTTCCTTTGTATGAGGCGGCTGTAATTAGATTATTTTTAGCCATTGAAATTCTACTCATCACACCATTTGGTTTGTAAACCGAGTCATCTAATTTTAAATCTTTTATAATTGACTTAATAAGGCTTTTCGAATCTTGAGTATCGTAAATAGTAAAAGCCGAAGGAAAATTCAAGGCTTCAGCCTCAGTTCTTAATATTTTACTAAAAATGGAGTGAAAAGTACCCATCCAAAGTGAGTTCGAAAGATCTTCGCCCACCAATTTGCCAATACGATTTTTCATTTCTTTGGCGGCTTTGTTGGTAAATGTAAGTGCAAGAATATTCCAAGGTGAAACTCCTGAGGCTAACAAATGCGCTATTCGGTAGGTGAGTACTCGGGTTTTACCAGAGCCGGCTCCAGCAATAATTAAACTGGGACCATCTTTGGCAACAACGGCCTCGCGTTGAACATTATTTAGTTGTTCTAGATAGGTTTGCATTCTTAAAAATTTTGGCACAAAAGTAGCTAAAACCATACAAGATAAAAAAATATGAGCCCTAGTAATATTCACAAATTTCATAATAAACACATAATGGTTAAGTTCATTGCCTTTGTTAAGAAATAAATGCGTTTTTTTTTCGGCTAAGAGCCTAATATTTTATAATATTGTAGCACTTTTTAAGTTATCCTAATAGGAAATATTTTACGCATGAAATTATTAATCGAAAAAACAATCATATTAATCGTATTTGTAACGCTATCTATTGGTGTATTTTCTCAAATTACCATAAATGATGACCATCAAGTTGATTCTACAGAATATTTGAATGAATACTTACAAAAGGATGCGATTTATATTTTTTATTACCCCGATGATTATGGGAATCCAATTAATCCAAAATTAGAGGCAAAAATAAATTCAATGCCTGATTCTTTGTTAAATTTTACATGGAAGTATTTTAATGAAAGCACTTTTGCCTTTGATTCCATTATTAAGAATTTTTCTGGTGTAAACAGTTCTATTATTGATACTGTTAATTCAGGAGGCTATAGGGTTGAAATTACAAATGGTGAAATTACAAAAGGTAAGGTGGATACATCATTTACCATATGGTTTAATAAGCAATTATTGCGTTTAAAAGATGAGGTTGAATTAGTGGAATCGACTTGTGAGGATTTAAAGCTTGAAGCAATAGTAGAATTTAAAGATACATTTACTTACTATAATCCAGACATTTTAGATAACGAAGCCTACTACATTGTGAATCGTTTAGATTATTTATGGACTTTAAATGAAGATACACTTCTTCAGAATAAAAGGGAAGTAACCATTACAAAGCCACCTACAGAAGCTTCAAGATATTGGGTGGAGATAAAAGATATTTATAATGTTACCAAAAGAGCGCCCTTTGATATTGATGAAGAATCGGTTGAAAATAATCAAAAGGTTTTACGAGCAGTAAAGGCAGATTTTTCTGCTGAAAGTTTAAGCAATAAAGCCGAAGGCGATACTATTCGAATTGAAGCCCCACGTGGTGTTATGTTTTTGAATGAAAGTTCAGAAACTGGAGAGCTTTTTAATTGGTATTTTCATAACAATATAAAATGGACGAAGGATTATGGCGAAAAATATTTTCAAACTTCAGATTTAGATGAACTCAATGATTCTGTATATTATGAAAACTTACCCTTTGTTGAAGATGTGGATACTATAGGCTATAATGTTACTTTAAAAGCATATGGTCCGGTATATTATTCTACAGCAAATGAAGATTTCCGATGTATGGATTCTATTACCAAATCAAGCTTTGTTATTGTTGAGTCCTCATATTTGCCAGAAAACAATCGTGATAATTTACTTGAAATGCCCAATGTTTTTACTCCTTTTGATGGTGGAGAAAATGACTATTATTATTTTCAAAAAGACAAAAAGCCCATATCAATAAAATACTTCTCAATAAAAATATACAATCGTTGGGGTAATAAAATTTACCAATATGAGGATGAAGATGGAAGTTGGCATGAAGATGGGAAATCGGAATCCGGATGGGATGGGATGACTCGCTTTGGTGGCAAAGTAAAACCGGGGGTTTATTATTATTATGCTAAAGCTATAGGTTGGGATGATGAACCGTTTGACTCATACGGGTTTTTCCATGTTTTTTATAAGAAGTAAAAAATTAGGCAACTAATTAATTATCAATACATTTCTACGAAATAATCTTACCATCTTTCATGGTAACTGTTCTGTCCGACATTTTTGCCAAGGCCATATCGTGCGTAACAATCACAAAAGTTTGATGGAATTTCTCACGCAAGGCAAAAAACAACTGGTGCAATTCCTCTTTGTTTTGAGTGTCAAGGTTTCCTGAAGGCTCATCGGCTAAAATTACTTCCGGATCGTTAATTAAGGCACGAGCCACAGCAATTCTTTGTTGTTCTCCACCCGATAATTCTTTTGGTTTATGGTTCAGACGATGCTCCAGCTTTAAAAATTGTAGGATTTCTATTGCTTTATCTTCAGTAACTTTTTTACTATTTTGTGCAATTAATCCAGGAATCATTACATTTTCTAAGGCAGTAAATTCCGGAAGTAGTTGATGGTTTTGAAAAACAAAACCAAGGTTTTGATTTCTGAATTTTGAAAGGGCTTTTTCTTTTAGCTTATTTACTTCGGTACCATTTATGTGAATTGATCCTTTGTCGGTATCCAGTAAGGTTCCAATAATTTGTAATAGGGTTGTTTTTCCGGCACCACTCTTTCCAACAATCGAAACAATCTCTGCTTTTTCGATAAGTAAATCTATTCCTTTTAAAACTTCTACAGTACCGTATGATTTATGAATGTCTGATATTTTTATCATTGCAATTATTTAAGAAGAAAGTAAATATACAAACTATATGATAAGATTAAAACTACACCACTCCATCTTTTAAGCCTTCCTGTTTTTCCTAGCATTAGTAGTAATAACAATAACGAAATTCCAAGCATCCATAGCATGTCTGACCATAAAATAACTTTATTTACAGAAATGGGTGCTACCAGTGAGGTTATTCCTAAAATTGCTGCAATATTGAATATATTTGATCCAATGATGTTACCAATGCTAATGTCGGTTTCCTTTTTAAAAGCCGCAATTACTGAGGTTGATAATTCAGGAACACTGGTTCCAAAAGCAATTATTGAAACAGAAATGATCCGTTCACTTATACCAAAATTTCTAGCAAGCCCTGAAGCTCCATTAACCAGCCAATCGGCGCCAAATATTAAACCAACACTACTGGCCGCAATAATTAACACCGACCAATACCAAGGCACTACTGAATTGTATTCTTCGGTTTCAGAATTTTGTCTTCCTTTAATTACCGAAATAACATTATAGATAATTATGGCCAAAATTAAAAAAAGCCCATTCCACCAAGTTAAAAATCCCGATAAGCCAAAAATAAATAATAGGATGCTTAAGCCCATCATAATTGGCCAGTCGAATTTCAATAGTTTGGAGGCAACCGGAATTGGGAAAATAATAGCGGTGATACCTAAAACCAATGCAATATTGCTAATGTTCGATCCAACAACATTTCCAATTGCGATGTCGGGATGACCAGATAAAGCCGCTTTTAAACTAATAATTAATTCGGGTGCTGATGTTCCAAACGAAACGATGGTTAAACCTACAATAAGGGTTGGAATTTTAAATAATTTTGCCAATTGAACACTGCCAACAACTAAATATTTCCCACTCATAAAGAGGGTAACAAAACCGAGAATTAAAAATAAAGTATCACTCATTGGTTATTCTTGTGAATTCAAATGACGAATACGTAGCATAAGAGTTTTTGAAAATACAAAAATAGCCCCGAAAATTCGAGGCTATTTTTATTTATATAAAGTTTATTTTATACTCTTTTACCAGCCAAAACTCTTTTCTTTTCATCGGTTTTTATTGTATCGTAAACAATTGGAGTAGCAATAAACAGCGATGAATAGGTACCAACTACCACACCAATAAGCATGGCAAATATAAATCCACGGATTACTTCACCACCAAAGATGAATATTACAAATAACACAACAAAGGTACTTAACGAGGTACTAAACGTACGACTCATGGTACTATTCAATGCACTATTCATAATTTCTTTACGATCGCGTTTTTGGAAGTTGATTAAGTATTCACGAATACGGTCGAATACAACCACCGTGTCGTTAATTGAATAACCTACCACCGTCAGAATTGCCGCAATAAACGATTGGTCAATCGACATGGAGAAAGGCATGATGCTATAGAATAAGGAATAAATTCCTAATATAATTAACACATCGTGCAATAATGCTGCCACAGCGCCTAAACCAAATTGCCAGTTACGGAAACGGAATAAGATGTACAAGAAGATAACCAGCAAAGCAAAAACAACTGCATAAATGGCCGATTTTTTAATGTCACTGGCAATGGTTGGTCCAACTTTTTCAGAGCTCATTCTATAATTAGTAATGAAATCTTTAAATGTTGTTCCTTCTGCTAGATACTTTTCCTTAAGTGCATTAAATATTTTCACCTCAATTACATCATCGATATCTGGTTGTTCACCAATTAAGTATTGTTTGGCAATTTCAACATCAACAGCAGGTGCTTGTTCTGCGTCTACTAAATATTTAGTGGTAATTTTAATTTGATTATCGGAACCATAAGTTTTTGCATCGGGAGTTGATCCAAATTCATCAGTTAGAATATTTTGAATATCTACGGTGTTAACCGCTTGGTCAAAACGAATTACGTAGGTTCTACCACCGGTAAAGTCAACACTTTGCTCCAAACCACGAGTTACTAATGAACCAATAGAAATTACCAATAGAATACTAGAAATTACATAAGCAATTTTACGCTTACCTAAGAAATCAATATTCATATTTTTAAAGGCTCCCCGGGTTAATTTTGTATCAAATTTTGGGGTTTGGTTTTTTGCCAATGCTCTCTCAAATACTAAACGAGTAATGAAAATTGCAGAGAATAACGATGATAAAATACCAATACCTAAAGTTACAGCAAAACCATGAATAGGACCTTTACCAAAATAACCTAATACAAATGCAGTAATTAAAGTCGTTATGTTTGAGTCAATAATTGCTGAATAAGCATTTTTATAACCATCTTTAATAGCTAGCTTAATTCCTTTACCAGCAGCTAATTCTTCTCGAATTCGCTCGTAAATAAGTACGTTCGCATCAACAGACATACCAATGGTAAGAACAATACCGGCAATACCAGGTAGCGTAAGTACAGCACCTAAGGATGCTAAAACTCCCATAATAAAGAATACGTTGGTAATTAAAGCTAAGTTAGCTACGTACCCTGCGTAGTTGTAATAGAATATCATGTAAAGTAATACTACCACAAAAGCAATAATGAACGACATTAAACCTTTTTGTATGGCTTCTTCACCCAATGAAGCACCAACAATGGTTTCTTGTTCAATATTTGCTGGTGCAGGCATTTTACCAGATTTCAAAATATTTGCTAAATCTTCAGCTTCTTCAACTGTAAAACCACCCGAGATAGATGATCTACCACCTTTAATCTCTTGGTTTACATTTGGAGCAGAATATACATAATCGTCAAGTACAATAGCAATCGATTTACCAATATTGTTTCCGGTTAAACGAGCCCAAACTTTTGCACCTTCTGCATTCATGCTCATTCCAACTTCCGATTGACCCGATTGTTGAGAATACTCTTTACGTGCGTTTGTAATCACATCACCTTCTAGGGCTGCACGGCCATCTCTGCTGGTTATTTTAATAGCATACAATTCATAGAATTGCTCTGCTTTATCAATTGCTTTTACACCCCATAATAATTTCATATTGCGAGGGAATAAACTTTTCACTAAAGGCATAGCCAAGTATTGGTTTACTTGTGCAGTATCTTTAAAGTGCGAAATACCAATTGCGGCACCACCTAAAGGTTTGTTATCTCTTGAAAAACGAGGTTGAAGTACCGAAAACAATGGGAAGTTTTTCGACATATCCGGTGCCATTGTTGTATCAACGGCAGTAGAATCGCTTTCTAATTGGTCAATTAATGACAATTCTCCTTTTTCTGTGGTTTCAGCAACTTCTTCTTTTGCTTCTTCTGCATCAACTACAGGAGTTGCAGTTCCTTCAGTTACTTCTTCATCAGCTTTTAAAGCTTCTGCGGCTTCTTTATATTCTTTAATTTTATCGTTGGCAGCATATAAATACTGAACAACTTCCGCATTATCGTAAGTTTCCCAGAATTCTAGGTTTGCTGTTCCCTGAAGTAATTTACGAACCCTTTCAGGATCTTTTATACCAGGTAGTTCAACTAATATTCTTCCAGAAGTTCCTAAACGTTGAATAAGTGGTTGTGTTACACCAAACTTATCAATTCTGGTTCTAAGAATATTGAATGAATTGCTAATAGCAGCTTCAGTTTCTAAGGTAAGAATTTGTAAAATTTCTTCGTTCGTCGAATTAAAACTTACTTTATCTTTTAATTCAATGGTATTGAAGATAGCAGCTAATTTAGCGTTTGGATCAATCTCTTGAAAGAATTGGCCAAATAAGGTTACAAAATTAACCTGACTATTAGTTACTTGCTCTTTCTTAGCTAATGCTATGGCTTTATTAAAAGTAGTGTCTTTACTATAGTTTGATAAGGAACGAATAACGTCAACAACTGACACTTCTAAAATTACGTTCATACCACCCTTTAGGTCAAGACCTAAATTTAACTCTCGCTCTTTGCAATCACGATACGTGAATCTGTTTAAATATACAGGTTCTGTTGCAAGTGAATCTAAATATACATCTAGTTTCTTTGAATCTCCTTGTGCGAATTCGTCTGCTTTTCTTTCCTCTCTGGCAGTTATCCAGGTAAACGATAATTGGTAAATACATACCAGAGCAAACATTACAGCAACAAATCTAATAGCTCCTTTATTCTGCATTTGTTTTGTATTTTATTGATTTTCTTAATTACTATTTATCAAAAATGATAATCGCGCAAATATATTGTTTTTTTTTAAAAGGGGAATGCTTTTTATAAGTAAATGGAATAATATGTTGATTTTACTGTTTTATATACCATTATAAGGTCTTTTTCTTTTTAAAAGAAATAAATTTATCGTATTTACTCAGGAGGATATTTTTCTGCTATATTTAAGCTGAAGCAAGATTTACTGCAAGGCGCATAGATTCAAA
>JAEINW010000096.1 GCA_016342715.1 Salinivirgaceae bacterium
AAAGTTTATACAGATGAAATTATCTGCATGCATCGCAATCTTTAATATTAATTATTTAAGTGATGGTTTTATTTAAAACCACAACTTTTTAATGTGATCCTTGTTTATTCAATTGTTCTATAATGCTTTGACACAGCACAAAAGTTTATTTAGGGCAACCTTTTTTAATGTAATCGTTGTTTTAACTGCGTGTTGCTTCTTTCTTTCTGGCGAGCCAATGTAAAGCCTGATCTTTTTCGTAAAAAACTTTAATTGAAATACCCGCATTGTAAAAGGTGGTTTCTGTAAAATCCCACAGTTCTGCATGGTCGGGGTTGCCAATAATTGCAACATCTATTTTAAGAATATCTGGGTCAACTGAAATTAGTTTCTCCATAAGATCGCCACGGTATAAATTATAGATTTCTGAAATTTCTACTTTGTTAATAAACTCAGTAAAGTCATATAAAAGTGAGTAACTGAGTTCTTTTGCTTGTATTCTGGCTTCGAAAATAATACCTTTAATGTCTACTGCATAGCCCTCTTCAGTTAGCTTAACATACAAGTATTTCTCAGAATGCTTGGGTTCAAGTTTGTATTTCATGGTGTAAGGATTTTTGATTTGCAGTACTAAAAGTCAGTAAAATAGGCTTGTTAAAGTATGTAAGGTGATTTGGGTTAATATGGTAAATGGTGGTAATTTACAAATAAAAACTATTAAATCTAACACATTATGTATAGTTGAAGGGCTTGGTTTTTAATAAATATTTTCAGTCTAATAATTTATGTAGTGGCAATTTAAAATATAACAGGATTATTTGGATTTTTGTTCATGAAAATATTTTCAATAAAAATATTAACGAAAAATTTCAGGCAACCATTTTATTACTAAAACAGTCTTTGCTGTGAATTATTAATCATTAAAACCCTTTTAATCCCACAATGTGGGTTCATATTATTCGCAGCTTGCTGCGAGAAAACAAAAGTTCTACTATTTTGATACCCCGTCTGCTGGCAGCGAGGTAGTTCATTTCAAAAAAAACATTACAGTTTGGATAAACCCAAAAACAAATGAAAATGAAGTATTTATTAGTTTTTATAGTTCCACTATTTATATTTATTTCTTGCGATTTTTCTGATATCAATGATGAAAAAGTTCATGGCAATGGTATAGTTCAAACCAATGAATACACTTTCGATGGTTTTTTTGAAGTATGTACAAATGGTGCCTATAATTTAATTTTGGTTCAAGATTCTACTTGGGATGTAACAGTTGAGGCAGAATCGAATATTCTACCTTTAATTGAGATTGTAAAACAAGGAAGCTCTTTGGTTATTGAGAATGAAGAAGGATATGAATTCGATTTATCAGAACCTATTAATGTTACTATACATCATCGTGGGCTTGAAAAAGTAGTTTTAAATGGAGCCGGAAAAATTACTGGAGAAAACATAAATAATCACATTAATTTTTTTATGTCGGGAGCTGGAGAGATTGATGCTGAAATTGATTGTTATGAATTGGATATATCGGCAAGTGGCGAAAATGAAATAACACTTTCTGGGATTGCTAGCTTAGCGCATATTACTATTTCAGGAATGGGAAAAGTTTTTGCAAAAGATCTTGAAATAGAAAAAAGCTGGAATACCATATTAGGTCTTGCGTATGAACATTTAAATGTGTCGGAAGAATTACATGTTGATATTTCGGGCGAAGGTTATGTGTATTACTATTATCACGATCCGGAAATTGATCAAAGTATTTCTGGAGTTGGTGTGATCGAGAAAAAAGAATAAAAAAAAGCAGCCAAAAATTGGCTGCTATAATATTAAGCAATAAGTATTTTATTTAATACCTAACTTCTTTTTTATATCTTTTGGAATGGCATCTTTATGAAACGCAACACTCATGGTTTTATATTTTACAAATGTTTCGGAAGCATAAAAATATCCGTCATAGTCGTTATATTCAGTTCCCCATGAATTTTTAATGTAGTAATATTTTGTTCCGTTTTGGTCTTTGGCAATACCAGCTATTAACATACCGTGGTCATCAGTGGTTTCGTAGTTATCAAAAGCTTCCTGACGCATTTCTTGAGTAATTTTTTTCTCAAGACCGGGTTTGTCAAAATTGTATAACATTTTATTACGCTCTTTTTTATCCATGGTTTCCCATTTCAATCTTTCTTCACCGGCCATTTCTTCAATATCATCTTCTGGAACCACAGCAACCCCATTTTTAGAAGAAAATCCTTTTTCGCTTATATCGGCAGCCCAAACTACTGAATAATCATTGGTTAACGAATAATCAAACATTTCAATTAGTTCGTTAACAGGCACATTGTACATGTGAGCCCAAGTCCAGTTATCAGGAACTTCTAACACAAAAGTTTTGTAAAATGGGTGGTGTGTGTACGATGTAAAATAATAATAATCATCGGGGTTAACACCAACAAGCTCATCGGCAAAAGTGCGTGGAGTATATTCTTTTCCTTCCCACTGAAACGAAGTAGGAACTTCTCCTAAATAAGCATCTAAAATGCCTTTAAAGCCTTCAAACCAAGCGGTAGAAAGTTTGCGATTTTTGTTTTCAATAATACCGTCGAGATAATTTTTTAAAACAATATCCATTTCGCCATGAGTATGTACATCGGTACCATAATTTAAGCCTGTATAAATTTCTTGTGGAAGCATACCATGTTCTTTAATCACATCAAAAACATCGTTTATTGCTCCACCGCCACCAAAATTAAAATGGCCATGCATTCTAACATAGTTCCAAGCTTTTTTCTCATATGACTTACGAACCACATACATTTCAGAAAGATTAATATACTCTTTCCCCATACGTAACATTTCTGCCTCAACCATTCCCATTGAAGAATAACTCCAGCATGTGCCGGCACGTTGTTGATTGTCAACTTCGCTGCACAATACGTTTTTTTCCATTGTAAACTTATATCCTTCAGGTTCTTCTGTTTCTGTTTCTTGTGCAAAAGCAATATTCGAAAACAATAAACCAATTAGGCTAAGTATAAAAAAGTGTTTCATCATAATTATATATGTGTTTATTTTTTATTCATTTAGTAGGCAAATTTAATAAAAAGTAACAGCTCTAATAGCGAATTGTTGACAAGCATAATTTTTGCAATGTTTATTAGAAGGAAAATGTTGTTTGGTACTATTACATTTTTAACTATTTTTGCGACTTATAATGCCCCCATAGTTCAAGGGATAGAATAGCAGTTTCCTAAACTGTAGATCCAGGTTCGAGTCCTGGTGGGGGCACAAAAACACACTGATAACCAACGCTTTATGTGTTGGTTTTTTTGTTTCACAACAATATTCGCAACAACCAAAATAATTGAACTATGAATATAGAAGCTTTTATAGCAAAAATTTTAGGTGTAATTATAATGTTAGTTTTGGCTTGGCTTTCTTACAAATTTAGATTTAGGAATTGGTATCAATTTCCAATAGTGAATGCTAAGAAACTTATGTTTTATGAACTAAAGGCTTTTATGCAAAAAATGATAAAACGTGATAAAGTGTCTCAAATTGAAGCGCTAAATGAATATTATAGAGAGGAAAGAAGAATATTAATTTATCACACAATAATGCATATTATTTTTGGTTTAATGTGTTTCAAATGGATGCAAAAGGGTTAATGTTTTCACTAACAAAGGAAAAACCAAATTCTGATTTAATAAAAAAATATAAGAGACTTTTTGATAATCCATCTTCTTTGAAAGAGGAGACTATAAAAAAGATGAATGTGGAAAAATTGAGCAGCAATTCGATTGATTCTAATTACATTTTTGAAGAGATTGTTGATTCAATCCTAAGTCAATGTTTAAATGACTTAGTTCAAAATGGAGTTTATTGCATTGAAAATGATGACATAAATAATTTTCTCAGGTGGGCGGCATTCGGCAAATACCTTCCCTGTGTTTACATTTAGTAGTGCCAATACGTCGGTTGTTCCATGACGTATATATTCAAATTCCTCAAGACGGGTTTTTGTTTGGGCGGTTTGCAAATCAGGAGAAAGCCTCTGTAAAACCTGTATCCCCGGGCATTCATTAAAGCAATACAAATTCTTTGGGGGCTTATTATATAAGGATATCAAGTGTGTCATTTTTGGAAAAAAATCAGGATCCGAAATGTGCAAAAAGTA
The DNA here is from genome assembly GCA_016342715.1 of Salinivirgaceae bacterium. Taxonomy (GTDB): domain Bacteria; phylum Bacteroidota; class Bacteroidia; order Bacteroidales; family SZUA-534; genus JAEINW01. The sequence continues at coordinate 4,157 of JAEINW010000096.1, forward strand.
TCGAGAAAGGTGTGGTTTTAAATTGTTTTGTCCCAAGATGTTATGTATGCTGGTCTTTGAGATAGGTATTCCAATTACATCGGGATGTTTTTTCAAATATGCAGAAGCAAGTCTCAATGTCCAGCGACCAGAATTAGAAAAAGGGCGTGTTTGGCAATAAAAACCGATCAACAATGAACGTACAATATCGTCAAATATTACAGGCCTGCCACTTCTTGACATGTCGTAGATATTATCTCGGTTTTGCCATAAGTCAATAGTGCGTTTGTGGCAACCAACACATCTTGAAATTGAGTACATGTCCATGCCTTCATTACTAAGTTGCTGTATTAAACTACGCTTATATAACCGAGTAGAGAATGATGAGCCATGCTGTTTTATGTTTGATGCTGCTGTTATTATAAATTCACAAAGTTTTTTTTAAACCAACAAGCTCCCACAATTGAGTAGCTTTGCCTTTTAAACCTAAGTTATTGATATGAAAACGTATACTTCTTTGGCTTAGTTCATACGAGGTGCGTTGTTCTAAATCTTTTGCTAACACCAGGCTTGATGTTGATTTTCCGGTTGCGGCATTAATTGCAAACTGTACTATTAATTCTGATTTTATTTCGGGAGTAAAGACAAAATCTTTTTTCTGACCTTTGCGCTGATCAATCAAGCAGGATAAATCATTTTCTGCAATGTCATTTATTAAATAGCCAACGTGGGAAGAGCTGACGTTAAGTAACTTTCCCGCATATGTTTTTGAAATTAATCCATTTTCGGCAAATGTTAAGATCATTGCTTTGAGTTGATTCTTATTCTTTTTTAAAATAAAAATATCTGTTTCGTTTATTGAAATTTTACATCGGTCATTTTGTTCACTAATTTTAATATTTTCCTTTGCAGAAGGCTTGTTGTCTGAGCTTTTTGTTATCTCCAACGGTTTCTTACGCATATTAAACAGTGCTATTATCCCTTTTTTTGAAATGGTTTTAAGCATGGTACGTACGGTGTTTTCAGGCAATTTCACGGTTTGGGATATTTCTGTTCTTCGCACTCCCAAGATGTATAAGCTGAATACGATAATTCTTTTTAGATTTTTTTCTCCAAATACCAACTGTGCTTTGTTTAGCCTGCTTTCCGATAAATCAAGCGAAAAGGAAAGATTACGGCAATCTATTCTATCAATTTCATTCATATTGAGACCCCCTTAATTAAGTTATAGATACCAATAATGCTATTATAATGGGCTAATATAGTAAATATATTTAAATTACGGGGTCTGTATGAAATAATTATTTAATATTATATATTGCCGAGTATTGGAATAAATTTATAGGACAGGGTACTAGTCCGCCATTAGTAAGTGCTTGAAAGCCAGGGGAAGCGTATTATTTCGAATATCAAAAATAAGCACTTAAACTAAACTGTCCTGTATGTATAATTTTTGCACTGGCTGGTTTCCGACCTATATAATTAATGGTTAAACGCAAAAATTGATTCAAATTCCGCGAAACATTTACCGACCACTTATAATTTTCGCCTGGTTGAAAACCCTCTAACATTAAATAGGATAAGGAGGAGTTTGTGGCTCCGGTGTAATCATTCAAAATAATAGAGGCTTTAAAATTTATCATCCCCTGTTTGGGCGAATTTATTTTTAATTCCGGGCCAGCTTCCTGAAAAAACACCGACTCATCGCCCCACAAATTTTCTTTTTTCTTAATGGTATAATTTATTCCAACCCTCAATTTAGTGGATGGCTGCCACTGCAAATTGCTATTGTTTTCATGCGATGCTATTTTATACTTTTTATCAGAAAAAAAATCGGAAGTATATTTTCGGCTTTTTTCACTTAGGGTATTTAACAAAGTAATGTCTGAAGTAACATTCCACCTTAGTTTTAATTGATTAGCCGTTGACCAATTTTCATCAAAGCCATTTGAAAGCAAACTTTTTTGATGGCTTTGGCTGTAGGAATAATCTAGACCAAAAACGGTGTTGGTTCGGTTAAACGACAAGGTGTTTCTAAGTGATTCTGAAATATTTAATAAGGAAGAATCGGCGATTTGCTCATTAAAAGGATTTATTCGTTTTTCAATTTCGCTTTGGGTATGCTTTTGAATTAATTGGTAAGAAAAGATATTTGAAAATCGCGAAGCAAATTTTCTCAATCCCTTTTTGTCGCGCCATAGGGTTAGTGGATCAAATTTTATCGATTCATTAAATTTCAAGGTATATACTTTTATATATTCATCGCTTGGCATATAAATTTTAATGTAATTTGCCGATTCTGGATTTAAAGAAACATCGAATTCATCGAGCTCGGGAACATCATTTCCATTGTAATCATTCCATTCATAAGTTCCTTGTCCGGTTGCCACTTCCAGATACGAAAATTCTTTTTTTGTTTCCATGCCCGTGCCAGTTTCGTAAAAGGTTGAAAAGCTCAATAAGCGCTTATTAATTCGCAATTGATGCTCTAACCTTCCCAATAAATTTTTGTCAGCCTTTAAGCTTGGGACGAGCGTTTCATCAATCAAATCGAGTTTACGATAAATAATGCTTCCGTTTAAATTCGTAAAACTGCTTTTAGCCAATTTGCTTTTAAACTCAATATCACGTGATTCGTTCGCCAGCTTTAAGTAATTATCGAAAGGTAAAAAGTCTTGCCTATATTTATAAGAAATTCCAAAAGTTCGTTTTAAGGAATCTGCGGTTTGCAAAAAAGCTTCTGCCACTTGATATTTTTTACTGGTCGTTAACAAACTATCGGTATTGATATTTGCTAAGATATTGTTTTCAAAATCGTGTGAGATGCCCGCATTTAGTTTCCAAATATTTCGAGCTACACTTATTTTGTGCCTATAAAACATGGTGTTTTGTAGGCTACTTTTACTGTTAAGCAGACTCAATGACGATAGCAAATTAAATTTTGATAGCATAATATTCGTTGTTAGTTCGCTTCTAAACCCTGAATAATCCGATCGATAGTTTAGTAATTCAGTTGTTAGCGATATATTTCTACGCTTTTTATTCATCAAACCAACACTAGCCTGAACAAAATGCTCATCGTCAAAAACAGGCACTGTTAAATTCCAATCTCTTTTAAATTCAGCACTACGAAACCTCTCCACAGGATTAAAATATTTGCTTGTTAGCTCATAACTAAAATTTGTTTGTACTGTTCGTTGTTTTAATTGAAATGGTTTTTCAATATGGTTCCTTATGGCAAAACCTTTGTCATCATAGGCATCTTTAGCCGAAAAGGTATTTAAATCTTTATTCGATAAAGCAATCTCAATGGAATAAAAGACGTTTTTGGGCAACTTGTAAGCCGCTTTTACAACAAGCACCTGTTGCTTTTTAGGAGCTATTAAAACTTGTATGGCTTCAAAACTCCCTTGCGGAATATTCGTTTGTGGAGCTATCCATTTAAAAACTTTGCCATTTGCAGCACTTGTTAATTGAATGTAATTTCCTTTATTCTCACCCACAAAAGCAAAACCCGCCGAATAAAAAGCACTGTCCTTATTGTATGATTGAACTAAAACGCTGTCGTATAAAATGTTGTTTACCACAGTATCCATCATTTTATATCTAATTAAATTGGCTTCAAATGCTAAACTATCAATATTTGGAACAATGGCTTGCAAGGGATCATCACCAGCATTTTGCAAAACCCTTTTATTGTTATCGGTCAAATCCAGGTTTATCGGTTGATTTTGCGAATCACCCTCAGAAAAATATTGAATGCTATAAGTGCTATTTTTATGTTGAAATTCATTACTGGTGTACAGCAAAAAACGATTGTAATTCTGATCGGAATATTCGAACTCTGTTATTATTCGCGAATCTTTTGTAATTATTTGTTTGGCACTAAAACTTAACTCGGCCGTATTATAGTTCATTACATAATCGGCATTTTCTCCCCTTTCGAGCAAGTTGCCATTCAAATATATTTTTTCAGTGCCCGCCAAAATCACTATATATTTTTCATTATTTGCTCCAATAAGTTTATAGGGTCCTTGAACTCCCTCAATTCCATTAAATTCATACCTATTATAATTTCCTTTAGCTATGGCAGCACTTACTTTTGTTTTTAAGATTGTTTTTTCACATAATTCAATATTAGATGCACCAAATTCTCCCCCTTGAATTTTTCGATTAAATTTCAAAAAATAACTGTCATCACTTTTTAGTTCAATATCTCCCATCTGCAAATACCGCTGCGAATCGAATATTTTTATGTACACCTTATCAAATTCATGGATTTGCTGCGAATAGCCATCGGGTTGAATAGGAATGCTATTGTCAGATAGTAAGGCTTCAATTTGAATGTTTTCTGATATAAATCCTGTCATCTGCAAATTCATATCAGAATTCACCACAAGGTTCTGATTATTTCCAACGCCGATTCCCCGAGAAATATTTCCGTTTATCTGAAGTCTGTTTTCTTGCTTATCGTTGGCAGTAGCAGTATAGCCGGGTAAAATGGCATGCATCCATTGATTGTTCAATGAATCCACTTTTATTTTCATGCTTTCAGGTGGATTTGCTTTTGAAAAATCGATGGGAAAAACCCGATAGTTAATTTGAAGTTCTTTATTAAAAAGAGATGAATCGGTAATTATCAAAAGACTTTTTGCATAATCGAATTGGTAATTTTTATGTGAAAAAATTTGCGTATCTATTTTCAAAATTTCCGAACCTGGCACCACACTCAGGGTATCAATCCGAATAGAATCGTTAATAATTATGATTTTAGAACGCATATTACTTAATGATTGGGAAAACAGCGTTCCTCCAAAAACAATAAAAAACCATATTATAATAACTTTTCTAATCAAATTTATTTATTTCGAACCTGAATATATTCAAATTTCAAACATAAGCTACAATTATTAATCTTTTACCTGCTAAATAACTAAAAGTAATACCCCAGCATATATTATAATATTATTAACTTTGCCCCGTTTTAAAATCAAATCTATTCATTTTTTGATTCGATTTATTTAAGGGATTTTTTTGCTAAACTGCTTACATACTTAGAATAAAAACCATCAATTTCAATTTTTAATTTAATGAGAAAACTAGTACCATACATATTTGCACTAAGCTTGTTTGTACTTTCAGTTTGCAAACTGTCAGCCCAAACAACCGACAAAAAAGAAAAATATCCATTTGTTTATGTCTGCTCGTCTGTTCAAATTCCTGGAGGTGATTTAAAAGATAGATTTGGAACCAGTTTTGATATTGGCGGAGGCTTAGGCTATAAATTTAAGTCAAACATTATTTTGGGTATTGAAAGCACGTATATTTTTGGGAATGATGTTAAAGAAAACCCATTGGAAGGATTATTAAATCAGTTCAATCAAATTACAAATATGTATGGCGAAATTTCAGATATAACCATGCGTCAGGATGGTTTGCAAATTAAAGCTACTGCTGGAAAAATTTTCCCGGTATTTGGATCGAATCAAAACAGTGGAATTTACTTACGCGGAAGTTTCGGTTTTCTTCAACACAAAATATATATTGAAAATCAGGGAAACAATACCCCCCAAGTTTTGGACGATTATAGAAAAGGATACGATCGCTTGTGTAATGGATTAATGGTCAGCGAATTTGTTGGCTGGCAAAATTTCAGCAGCAAATCGGCCATGCATTTTTTAATTGGTTTTGAAATTTCGCAAGCCTGGACCCAAAACAGAAGATCATGGGACTTTGCCACCAATCAAAAAATTGATGCCCAAAGATTAGATCTTTTATACACTTTTAAAATAGCCTATTATATTCCCTTTTATAAAAGAGAAGCAACCAACTATTTTTATTATTAATGATGCTTTTTTTATACAACCTCGGTATTCGTTTATATGTTTTCGCTATTCGCATAGCATCGCTGTTTAATTCAAAAGCCAAACTTTGGATTGATGGAAGAAAAAATAGTTTCGAAAATTTAAAAAGCGATTTTCAAGATAATCCAAAAGTTCTTTGGTTTCATGTTTCATCTTTGGGTGAATTTGAACAAGGTCGTCCGGTAATTGAAGCTGTAAAGAAAAAATATCCCGATTATAAGATTTTACTCACCTTCTTCTCTCCTTCGGGTTACGAAATAAGAAAAAACTATAGTGGCGCAGATTTCATTTATTATTTGCCAGTAGACACAAAACAAAACGCAAAACAATTTCTTGAAATTGTAAATCCTACAATAGCATTCTTTGTAAAGTATGAGTATTGGTTTCACTACTTAAAACAGTTAAATAATAAAAAGATTCCCACCTATATTTTTTCAGCAATTTTCAGAGAAAATCAATTATTCTTTAAGCCACAAGGGAAATGGTATCGTAAAATGTTATCGTTTTTTAAGGTGTTATATGTTCAAAACGACAGGTCTAAAGAGTTATTAAAAACCATTGGAATTCAGAATGTTGTTATTGCAGGCGATACCCGATTTGATAGAGTATTTGACATTTCTCAACAAAAAAAAGACCTGCCCCTAATTGAAAAGTTTGCTCAAAATAGTAAAGTAATTGTAGCAGGCAGTACATGGGAAAAAGATGAGGAACTCATTTCAGATTACATTGAAGCTCACAAAGAGATTAAATGGATAATTGCACCGCATGAAATTCATGAATCGCACATTGAAAAAATTGAAAAGCTACTTAAAAACAAATGTTTGCGATACTCAGGTGCAACGCAAGATAATATACTGTCGGTTAATGTTTTAATAATTGATAGCATTGGCTTATTATCATCCTTATTTAAATTTGGTCACGTGGCATATATTGGCGGAGGCTTTGGTTCTGGAATACATAACACCTTGGAAGCTGCAACCTACGGAATACCAGTACTCTTTGGCCCGAACTATAAAAATTTTCAAGAGGCTTGCGATTTAATCGAAAAAAATGCGGGCTTTTCAATTAACAACTCTTCCGAGTTTATTTCTGCCCTAAATTCACTTTTTACTGATGAGATTTTGAGAAATGAAGCAGGAAATGCCGCAATAAATTATGTAAATTCTATGCGAGGAGGAACTAAAATAATCCTTGCAGAATTAGCACCTTAGCACCCATAAGAACAAAAAAATTAAATTAAGACCCCTAGCTCTTTTATTATCAAAAAACAGAGAAATCAACGGGATATTTAACTGTTTGTTAATTGCTTATAAAGTTTTCACTACAAAATGTTAATAAGTGATTTTTTAAAATAATTGCTTTAAGTGTATTTTTACAATACAAATTTATCACCCACTGAAGTTAAAAAAACAATAGAATGAGATAATAATAATTGGGTAAAATGTGCAAAAATGCTAACTGAAGAAATGACCGTAAAAACTAATCAAAAACAAAAAATTTATTCGTACGAAGAAGCTGTACTAGCTTCGCTAGAATATTTTAAAGGTGACGACCTAGCTGCAACTGTTTGGGTAAACAAGTATGCGCTTAAAGATTCTCATGGAAACATCTATGAAAAAACTCCGGACGACATGCACATGCGTTTGGCTAAAGAGATTCATCGAGTAGAAGAAAAGTACCCAAATCCATTATCTGTTGACGAAATATTTGATCTTTTAAAAGACTTCAAATATATCATTCCTCAAGGAGGTCCAATGACAGGTATTGGAAACAACTATCAAGTTGCCTCTTTATCAAACTGTTTTGTTGTAGGCAGAAAAGATCCTGCAGACTCATACGGTGGCATTATGTTGATTGATCAGGAACAGGTTCAGTTAATGAAAAGACGCGGAGGAGTTGGTCATGACCTTTCGCACATTCGTCCTTCAGGAAGCCCGGTTAAAAACTCAGCATTAACAAGTACAGGATTGGTTCCATTTATGGAACGTTATTCAAACTCAACGCGTGAGGTTGCACAAGATGGTCGTCGTGGAGCATTAATGCTTTCAGTATCTATTCAACATCCCGATTCCGAAGCGTTTATTGATGCTAAAATGGAATCCGGTAAAGTTACCGGAGCCAATGTGTCTGTTAAAATTAACGATGCCTTTATGGAATCGGTAATTAACAAAACTCCTTATCAGCAACAATATCCTGTAGATGTACCTAACCCAAAGGTTGTTAAAGAAACTGATTCGAGCCAAATTTGGAAAAAAATTGTTCACAATGCATGGAAATCAGCGGAACCAGGAATTTTATTTTGGGACACCGTAATTCGCGAAAGTATTCCTGACAGATATGCTGACAAAGGATATAAAACCGTTTCGACAAATCCTTGTGGCGAAATCCCATTATGCCCTTACGACAGCTGTAGATTATTAGCAGTTAACTTATATAGTTATGTTGAAAACCCATTTACTGATAAGGCGGTTTTTAACTACGAAAAATTCAAGAAACATGTTACCATCGCTCAACGCTTCATGGATGACATTATTGATCTTGAACTAGAAAAAATTGATGCTATTCTTGAAAAAATAGTTACCGATCCTGAAGAATTTGAAGTAAAACGCACCGAAATTAAACTTTGGGAAAACATTAAAGAAAAAGCTAGAGAAGGTCGCAGAACAGGTGTTGGAATCACTGGCGAAGGAGACATGTTAGCTGCTCTTGGTTTACGTTATGGAACTGAAGAAGCCACTGTTGTTGCCGTTGATGTTCAAAAAAAGCTGGCCTTGGCTGCTTACCGCTCATCAAACATTATGGCTAAAGAACGTGGGGCTTTTGCCATTTTTGAAGCCGATAGAGAAAAGGATAATCCAATGTTGTTACGTATTAAAGCTGAAGATGAACAGTTATATAACGACATTATGACCTACGGCCGTAGAAACATTGCTTTACTTACCATTGCTCCAACCGGAACAACCAGCTTAATGACACAAACCACATCGGGTATTGAACCAGTATTTTTACCCGTTTACAAACGCAGACGAAAAGTTAATCCAAACGATCAAAATGCAACGGTAAATTTTGTTGATGAAATTGGCGACAGTTGGGAAGAATATAATGTTTTTCATCACAACTTTATTACCTGGTTAAAAGTAAACGGACATTACTCTGAAGATATACGTACCATGAGTAGTGAACGTGTAGAAGAACTCGTTAAAATGTCACCCTATTACAAAGCTACATCGAATGATGTTGACTGGAACCAAAAAGTAAAAATGCAAGGTCAAATTCAAAAATGGGTTGACCACTCAATTAGTGTAACAATTAATTTACCTGCGGATGCAACAGAAGAATTGGTGGGTGAATTATACATTGAAGCATGGAAAAGTGGATGTAAAGGAGTAACAGTTTACCGTGATGGTTCGCGCTCAGGTGTTTTAATCTCAAACAAAAAAGAAGAAAAAAAACAAACAAAAAACCTTGGTGAATTAAAACGTCCAAAAGTTTTACAAGCAGATATTCTTCGCTTCCAAAACAACAACGAAAAATGGATTGCTTTTGTAGGATTATTAGAGGGAGCACCTTACGAGATTTTCACGGGTATAGCTGAAGATGACGTTTTACCTATTCCAAAATCAATTGAAAAAGGAAGAATCATTAAAAATAAAAATGAAGAAGGCAATACGCGTTACGATTTCCAATACGAAAATAAATTTGGATACAAAACTACCGTAGAAGGTCTTTCACATAAATTTGATCCTGAGTTTTGGAATTACGCAAAATTAATTTCAGGAGTACTTCGCTACGGCATGCCTATTGAACAAGCAGTTACTTTGGTTGATTCATTAGTACTCGACTCGGAAACCATAAACACCTGGAAGACAGGAGTTGCAAGAGCATTAAAAAAATACGTTGAGGATGGAACCAAAGCAAAAGAAGGTACCATTTGTCCTGAATGTGAAGAAGAAAATACAATAATCTATCAGGATGGTTGTTTAACTTGTTCGAGTTGTGGATACTCGAAGTGTGGTTAAACCCAAGCGAAAAATTAAATCATAAGATTGTTAAAAAAGGGGTTCGCTAGACCCCTTTTTTAATTCATCACCGGCGACTCTCCCTATCCTAACTTAAAAATCTTAGCAAGGGTTTCGTGGGATCATTTCAATTAGTTGGGGAGTACCTCCTATTTATCCGTATTTTTTAGAAACTCGAAACATAAATAAAGGGATCAGTTAGAAAAGGAGTGTAGATTTTTTTTCATTAAACAAAATTGGATATCGTTTTATGTATTTTCGTTAATAATCGCCACGAAGTGGCAGCTTAGTTTAGCCCAATGGCAACGCCTTGGGACTAAGAATCCTGTTTTCTTACGCGCCCTGTAAGGGCAGCTAAAAATTAAACTATAGAAGGTCAGTAGATAAGTTCATATGTACAGACGCAGCAATTATACGGGCTTATTATATGTGCAAATGCTGTCAGGAGCTACGCACGCTGACAGATTTGACCTGACAACGTCCGAAGGTCTTGTCAGCGTCTCTCTCTCAAAATGAAACTAAGTAGTTAACTACTGACTATTAAACTATATCTCAATCCTTATCTAAATTGTTTACACATATTATCTTTCATATAAAAGGTAATAGCCCAGTAATCCTAAAAGAAAACAAAAAAGAACTCTATGCTTATATTGGTTCTCTTATTAAAGATAATGAATCGATTCCTATTATTATTAATGGTGTAGAGGATCATGTTCACATATTATGTGTCCTTTCAAAAAATATCGCACTTGCTAAGTTTCTTGAAGAAATTAAAAAACATAGCAGTAGATGCCTGCCTGGCCGGCAAGGCAGGTATAAAATCTTTTGGATTGCATTATAAGAATTTTGCATGGCAAGGAGCTTACGGTGGTTTTTCTGTTAGCCCATCTCTTCATAAAAAACAAAACAATATATCCATAATCAAGAAGAGCAGCATAAAAAATAAGGTTTAAGGAAGAATATCTTTTATTTCTCAAAGAATATGGGATTGATTATGATGAAAGATATTTATGGTCAGACTAATGCTAAGCTGTCCTTTCAGGACGATATTCACATTTTAAATCAATAACCCGAGGCGTTGCCATCGGGCTAAAATGAATTGGACTTTCAGTCCGAAAGATATAATGCAATCAAAATAGAATAAACTAGATTAATTGCAGCAGCACCTTGGCTATAGCTAAGATGACACGCAGAAGCTGCTGGAATAAAACCTCATTTGTGATTTAATTTTCGAATATTTTATTTGTCACTATTATTAATAATAAAACTAGATTAATTCCTATTCTTCCCCCAACTTTATAAAGTGATCCGTTTCATGTCCAAGAAAATCTCTTATTTTTGCAGCTAAATTTTCTATAAATGAAAAAAATAATTGCCATACCCTTTACTTTAATTCATGGAATAATCATGTTATTATTATTGGGAATATTCCATATATTACAGCTAATAAGCTTTAATTTTTTTGGATACACGGCTCATAAAAAAACAGTAGATCTTTTAAATACCTTAATGGTTCTTAATCATTACACCCAATTATGCCACCCAACTTTTCATGGGCTTTCAAACATACCCAAAAACAAACCTTTACTAATTATTTCTAATCACCAAAGCATGTATGATATTTCGCCTATTATTATTGCTTTTAAGAAAAATCATGTAAAATTTGTTGCCAAAAAGGAATTGGGAAAATATTTACCAAGCATATCCTATAATCTACAAAAGGGAGGTTCTGCAATTATTGACCGTTCCAATGGTTCTCAATCCATTCGGGAAATTCTGAAATTAGGAAAAAACATGGAAAGCAGAAATTGGTCAGCCTGCATTTTTCCAGAAGGAACTCGAAGCACTGATGGAAACTTAAAAAAGTTTCAAGCCGCCGGCATAAAAACCTTATTAAAAGCATCGCCCAACGCATTAATTGTGCCTTTTGTAATTGATGGAAATCATAAACTTCACAAATGGGGAAAATTTCCTTTAAACATTGGTCTTCGTCTTAAATATACGGCTCTGGCTCCAATACATAGAAATGATTTTTTATCGGATGAGGCATTAATTGCTGAAGTTCATAAAAGAATATCAGAAGCCTTGGTAAAATAAAAATGCTTTTAGTAATTTCACAGCATTGTTTTTAAGGCCCAAATTAAAACCTAAAATATGAAATATTATTACATACGTTTTGAAAAGAAAAACAAAATTGCCTACCTGCATTTTCACAGACTTGACAAGCTAAATGCCATTAACTTCGAGATGGTTCGGGAAATTAACCACGCCTTATCAAATGTTGATACTAGTGACATTAATGCCTTATTTATTCAGGGTCATCAAAAAGCATTTAGTGCCGGGGGCGATTTGAAAGAAATGCAACAGCTGGAAAAAACCGAAGCCCGAAAAAGAATTATGTACATACATAATACTTTTAAAATGCTTAAAAAAATTGAGGTGCCCGTTATTTCATTCATCCAAGGAATTTGTTTTGGTGGAGGATTGGAATTTGCCCTACACACCGATATTAGAATTTGCTCCAGCGAATCGAAATTTGCTTTTCCAGAGGTAAAATATGGAATGATACCTGGTGCTGGTGGTACCGTATTATTTGCCAAACAAACCAATGAAGCTGCGGCTGCTTTTTATTTACTTACTGGCGAAGAATTTACAGCAGACCACGCCTTGAGGCTTAACTTGGTTCAAAAAGTTGTAATCGCCGATAATTTTGAAAAAGAAGTTGAATTGCAGGAAAAATACTTTATCAATGCCAACAGCGATAGTTTAAAAGCTATTAAGCACCAAATGCTAAATTACAATTCTAAAACAACAGAAGAGTTGTATTATGACGAAGCTCAATTATTTAACGAGCTTTTAATGAAGAACGGAAAAGACGAAATTTTAAAGAAATTTTTATAAGTTCCTTACATATCCTATTCAATAATTAAAAAATAAAATGTACACCAACTATATATTCAGCGGATACGGTTTTGTTACCGGAAAATACGAAGTAAGCAACAAAGATATTGACAAAGCCATTGATGACGGTTTTTTTGTGGGGCTCGATAAAGAACGCATCAAACATTCGGAAAAATATAAAGCGCTGTTGAAAAAATATCCACAAGCAAGTCCTTTCGACTACATGGCTGAACATATGATGGGTTTTCGTAAACGATTCCATGTGGTTCCCTTTCCTCCGCGTAAAGAAAACTACACATCGGCTGAAACCAGTTTGGACTTATTAGTAGCCGCTATCCAACAAGCATTTGACGATTCAGGAGTGCATCCCGAAGATATTGCTGCCTGGATTGTAGGAACGGCCACACCTCATGAAATGGCTCCGGGAATTGCTGAAACAGCAAAATGCTATTTCACAAAAATGGAAAACAGAACACAAACCATGACTACATCGTCGGCATGTGTGGGTTTTAACATTAACATTGAAAGAGCATTAAACTTCTTGAAAACACATCCCGAAGCAAAACACATAGTGGTGGCTCAAACTGAGGTAATGAGCGAACTATTACTTGAGGAAAAAGATTTTGTTCCCTTCACAACTTTTGGCGATGGATCGGCTGCTGTAATTGTAAGCCGTGTTGTTTCCGACAAAAAAGAAGGCCTTTTAGACGTGGTAAATTATGAAGACATGGCCATGATCGATTTTTTGGGAGCCGATCGCGATGGAAATTTAATTATGGATCCTCGTCGTGTAAAAGGCAGAGCAGTTCCAAATATTGCTAGCTCAGCCAAAGAAATTATGGAAAAAGCCAATTGGAAGTTGGAAGATGTCGATTTATTTATTCCCCACCAAACGGGCAATGCCATTGTTCATGAGGCAGCCGAGAAATTAAATTTCCCGCTTGAAAAAGTATTTCAAGAAATTCAATTAGATTATGGAAACCTTTCCGGATCCTCAATTCCTGCATGTTTTCATTTGTTAAAAAGTTCAAAACGATTAAAACCAGGAATGAAAATTATTACTGCAACCACAGGTTTAGGTGGTGAATTAGGCGCTTTTTCATATGTGGTTCCCATTTTTAAAAAATTTGAAGCAAAAAATAACGATCTTGAAGGCAAAACTGCTTTAGTTACAGGTTGTACAGGTGGTTTGGGCGGAGAAATTTCCCGACAACTGGCCGAAAAAGGTTGCCGTGTTTTAATGCATTATAATTCAAATAGAGAAAAAGCAACTTCGCTCTTAGATTCACTGGCAAATCAAGCACTCAATCATAAAATAATTAAGGCCAATTTTAGCAATGACTCTGAAATTGAATCACTCATTGATACGGTAAAAGTAGAAGTTCCAGCATTAAATTATTTGGTGCATACTGTGGCTGTAACGGGCAGTTTAAATAAAGCATCAGAGGTAAGCGATGAAGAAATGCGCTTTGTTGATAAGGTGAATTATACCAATGCTGCCAAACTTACCGAAGCATTGACCGAGATTTTAAACGGAACCGTTATTTTTACGGGCTCCATTGCTCAGGATGCACAATTCAGTGGTTCATCGGCTTATGTTTCATCAAAATGCGGTTTATACGGTTTTGCCGCAGGATATGCCCGCTTGAATTATCCCAAAGTTAAATGTGTGTATTACATTCCCGGAATTATTGATGGTGGAATGACTGCGGTTTTAAATCAAGCACAAATAAATGCATCGATGATGGCCGTAGGTCAAGATCAATTAATTCCATTAAATGACATTGCCAGCCGAATGGTAAAATCACTTTACATTCCTAAAGTGGCAAAAGTTCGAAGTCATTATGATGGTGTGTTAGTTGTTCGTAAAGATGGGTACAAAAAATACTAGGAATGCCTAGCTCCAGCTTCGCTTAATAAGTTTACCAAATTTTGGAATTAATGAACTACCTCGCTGCAGACGAGGTAGCAAAATAGTAGAACTTTTGTTTTCTCGCAGCAAGCTGCGGGGAACTCGGGAGAGTAATAATATGAACCCACATTGTGTAATTTAAAGAAGAATATCAAAGAAACCTTCCTCATATTCAGCCAAAAGATGCAATGATTTTTTTACATTCCGATTGTTCAATTCCACACCCGTTTCAAAGCTTGAACAGTTTTCAAAACAATATGACATTGAAATCTCAACATTAACCTACAAATAAAGGGATCACAGAAAAAAGTTGGTGCTTAAAATAAAATCATCTGGACATTTAATATTAAAGATGGCAATGTATGAAGATTGGAATTTATTCTCACAGCAGGCGCTGTGAGTTCTTTTGGATAGCGAAGCGCCAGCTTCGCTTTTAAAGTTACCAAACCATATGCTATCAATTTGAAAAGCAAATATTTGCTATTTACATGCAAGCTCATGAGCGATAGCGAATAATTTGAAAGTGTACTGATAAAGGTTTCCACTTTTTGGACACCCTTGTTGTTTATTTTCTCAATCTTCAGTTTTTTCATCTACAAAATATTCAATATGGTGATAAGTAATCAACAAAGAGTAGTTGGTGCTGAAACCCACCAGAGTGAGTGTGAAAAGGATTTGGATTTGGAGTACTAGTTTTTAAGGATCATATTGAAAAGTTGTGGAGTAAGCTAAAATTTTTGAAAAGGTCAGTCATAAATGATATAGTTTAGAATTTAAACAACCTCGCTGCAATGGGGGAGTAAGATCCAATATTTAGATACGCTTTGTTTTCGGTATTAGTTCGACTTTTTGTTTTTTATTCGTTTTCAATTCAAAAAAATATAGTCTCACTGATTTAAAGCAATAAAACGGGCTTAATGGACAAAATTAATGGTAAAAACATCTATAAGTCTTACTATTGTTGATTTAAAGTTAGTTTAAAGGCCAT
>JAEINW010000097.1 GCA_016342715.1 Salinivirgaceae bacterium
AGGAAAATAAGTTGAGAGAAAAATAGGAAAAATATTCAAACGTCATTTTTTTCAAAACTACCTGAGTTGTTACAATTCTTTTCATTATGCTAACAATTTGATTATTTTTATGCCAAAAATGAGAAAAAAAATGAAATATCTAAGCTGTTTATTGTTATTATTTTTAGTGGTTAAAATTTGCCCAGCACAAAATACCGGTGTTGTTGTATACGAACCCTTCAATGCCACTGATTCTTTAAACCCAAGAACCGACCTTAAAATAAATCAAAATGCCCTTAAATGGAATCTGGGTTATTTGGGTAGGGGGTGTTTTTCTTTTGCTTACGAACGTTCCATCATTTCAGCACTATCTCTTGAATTGGAAGCGGGATTAACCTATCAAGACTATATTTTTGAAGAGCTCAGCGACCTTGACGCATTCGAAACCGATTATACTGATGGTGAAAATGAAATAAATATTGGTTATAATTTAGCAATAGCTCTGAAGTACTATCCGGTGGAAGGAGATTTGGAAGGTCTTTATTTTTCGCCTATGATAAGATACCGAACCTACAATAATCAACAAGAATTTGAATTAAACAATATAATATCAACCTATCCAAATGGATACAATATGACCGATTATGCCTTTGTCTGTGGGCTTCAGGGTGGTGGATGGTCCGATTTAACGTCAGAAATGTATTTTGGTGTTTCCTATCGGGTTGACCACGTTAAACAATTTAACTACATCAACGATAATGATGGAAATAGAATTGGATATGATGTTCAATCAATAACAAATAAAAAGCCCGTATTGCTTTTTGGTTATAAGATTGGGTATACCTTTTAACTATGATCAAATATTGTTTTCTTTTCATTGCATTTCAGGCAACCATTGTCTATTCACAGAACGGAGTAAATGTGGATAAAAAATTGCTTGAAATGCATTGTACAAATATTGGGAGTTCAAAAGAAAGCACCTCCAAAATATTTAAATTCAATCCTTTTGATTGGGCCTTGTGGGTTTACAAAAATGGTCTTTCTGAGCAAATTTCAGCAAATTGTGAATTTGAGCCATCATGTTCAACTTTTTCGTTACACGCCTTACATGAATTGGGATATTTAAAAGGTCTTTTCCTCACCGCTGACAGATTGACCCGGTGCAATGGCAATGCAATATTTGAAGCTCCTAAATACCTTATAACAAAGGATCATGCAAAAATTAAAGATTATCCTGTTTATTATCGTACTAAACACTAATTTTACCTTTTCTCAAAATAAAATGGTTCAATTAGATTCCCTCTATAATTGGGGTTTTTATCATTATCTGAATCAAAACAATTTACATAACGAAGCCATTACATGGTTAAAAACGTATCCTATTGTAAACAACGACACTACCCTTGCCGATAAAATAAATTCCGAAATAGCACTTCTATTTTTAAAATTAAATGCAGTAGACTCTGCCAATCATTATTTCAAAAAATGCCATACCTACAACGATTCTTTAATGCTTCATAAAGCACTGGCCGTTTCAATTATTATGCAGGATACATTGGCATTTAAACATTTCTTATGTATTGGAAACAAATTGTTGAGTCATGGGAAAATTACAGAGTATCAATTGATACATGAAATATTAAAAAATGAAAGCATGCAGGATTCATCGTTTTTTGAAAATCTCCCTAAGGATTTGAGACGAATCACAAGCACCTACTTTAATTACCAAAAAAAAGCTACGCTTAAAGCTGCATTATTAGCTGTCGTAGTTCCGGGTTTAGGAAAAAAATATTTAGGTTTTAATAGTCAGGCACGATCTGCCTTGGTAATAAATAGTGTATTGCTGGCTACTATCGCTGAATCGATCATCGTTGGCAGTGCCCTAATTAATATTTATATAAGCGTACCCGTTTTTATAGTTTTTTATGTGGGAAATATTTGGGGAACCGTAGCACTATCAAAGAAAATAGAAACCGATTTTAAAAATCAGATACATGAAGAATTATCTACGTATTATAGGGCTGCTCTTAATACCAATTATTAATAATGCTCAAATAAAAGATTCCATATCTACTGATTTAAAAAGTCTTTATTTAGAATATCAACTGTACCAAACGGTCGATTCCAATCTAAAATGTGAACTTTTAATGAATAAAGCCCTGTATTTAAAATCAAAAGGTCAATTTAACGAAGCCTGCGAGCATTTGCAGAGAGCTAAAAACTATCAAAAAACGACCACCTTCAATCTGCAATATGAGCTGGCTTTAAATTTATATCTGGCGTATCGCTATGGAGAGGCATACAATATTTATAATGACCTGTCTGATTCTTTAAAAATTTTAAACCCGAATTCACAAACACTTTGGTTGTTATTAAACCTTGAAACCCAAAGTTTTGAAACAACCAAAGATCGGATCAAAATACTGACTTCCGGCTCTAATGACATTGAAATTGAAAAGCTTCCCATAAGCTATACATATAAATCTCCAGTCAAAGCAAAAAAACTTTCATCGTTTATTCCCGGGTTGGGTCAGCTTTATACCGGCAATACCCTTAAAGGAATAATGAGTTTTTCATTAAATGCAGGTGCATTAATACTAGGCGCCTATGAAATGTTAAATGGATGCTACATTGCAGGGACTTTTGCTGGTATTTATCCATTTTTGCGTTTTTATAATGGCGGAAAAAATCTTAGTTACCATCTGGCGATTGATTATAATGAAAGCAAAGAGAGAAAAATTAAAGCACAGTACCAAAAGGTGATTTTGAAGGCCAATAAATAAGTACTGTCTTTTTTTAACAAATTCGTGTTATAGTTTTTATTTGCAACAATTCTTTTTGTATGTAATCACGTTTGGTTTTTAGCATCTAAAAAATAAGTATTAGCATTCAAATAATACAGCTTTATTTTACCAAAGTTACATTCTTGTTTACACTATAAAAAACACTCCCCTATGCCTTTAAAATACCAATCTCACTAATTTATTCACAGGCACATCCTAGCAACTACAATCATATGTGCTGACTGAATAGAATAATGAAAAAACGCGCAAATTTAAATTACTTTCTTATAGTTTTTTGTCGATATTTGCAATCCGCACATAACATCTATCTATATAAAATACTAATTATGAACTGTAACGAATTAAAAATTTGATCGTTCTTTAATTGTAATGTATATTTAGTATTTTTATTTATTGTTTACTAACTAAAATTTCAAATTATGGAGAATCAGTCAAAAAATAGTCAAGGATTTGCAATAGCAAGTTTAATCATTGGTATTTTAGCCTTTCTTTTGTGCTTTATTCCTTGTATTAATATATCGGCCTTTATTTTTGGCCCAGCGGCGATAATTTTTGGAGTGGTAGCTATTTCAAAAACAAATACACCAAGTAGTCCAAAAAGCATGGGAATTGCAGGAATTTGCTTAGGTGGGGTAGCTATTTTTATGGCCA
Source organism: Salinivirgaceae bacterium (assembly GCA_016342715.1). Classification (GTDB taxonomy): domain Bacteria; phylum Bacteroidota; class Bacteroidia; order Bacteroidales; family SZUA-534; genus JAEINW01. The sequence goes on from JAEINW010000097.1 coordinate 3,435, forward strand.
TTTTAATGTATTCATTAATTGCCACAAATAGCGATAAAATTAAAGATAAAGTTGAAAACTATTTTGACTGGGCAAAGGAATATGATGATGACTTTCAAGAAGAATTTAATGATGCAGAATCGCTTGACAATTTAGAAAAAGCGCTCGATGATCTTGAAGGTGTTGCTGATGAGGTAAACAAAGATATTAACGATGCTGTAAAAGACGTTCACTCTGATGTGAAAGAAGCATTAGATGACGCAAAAAAAGATATAAAGAAGGCGAAAGAAAAAAAAGATGAAAATATAGAATAAATAACCCATGGATGTTTAAAATAAAGAATAATCCATATGTTATAATTAACTTAATATTTGCCGGAATAATAATACTTATTATTATTTACTCCGGCATTTTTTCTGCTACAGGAATACTGCATCCAATCAAATCGATTCAAAAGCAAGAAGTGGTAAGCACTGGCTTATCCAGAGCATTTTCTGAAATAGTTCGATTCAACTTTTCAAAAGCAATTGAATATAATCCCTTTAGTATTTCCATATTTCTTTTTTTCTTTATCCAGCTTTTTCTTCGACTATCATTTTCATACCTGTTGCTAAGCACCCCTATTTCGAAAAAGCTTTTAATTTATTCCGATGTTTTAGTATCGGTTTTATTATTTTTGTGGGCATTTTCAAAATTCATAATAAATCAATTTTAAATCTTTTAAACACACTGATTATGAGATTAAATACTATTAATAATTTGTTAAGGGGTATTATATTATTTAGTGTATTATTGCTTGGCTGCAAAAATAGCATGAAAGAAGTGATCATTGAAACGCATTCAAATGGATCGGCTAAAACAATAAAATACATTGAAGAAAACGATAATGAATCCTTGTTAAAAAAAGAGATTCAGTATTATGAGAATGGAAAAAAGCGTTATGAAGGACATTTCAATAACAATAAAAAAGATGGAGAATGGATCTTTTGGTTTGAAAACGGAAATATCTGGAGTGAAGGATATTTTAAGGCTGGAATAAGGAGTGGTAAATCAAAAGTATTCCATGAGAATGGTAGCCTTTATTATGATGGAGCATATTCCGAAGGAAAAAAACAAGGAATATGGCATTTCTATAATCCTGAAGGAATAGAAGTTAATTGGGTTAAATATGAAAAAGGTTCAATAATAGAACAGAAGAAAAAATCGGACGACTCAAAAGAATAATAATTGTAAATTTGAAAAAAGAGGATGAGATGGAAAATAATATACAGGTACAAGTATCAAGTGAAATTGGAGAATTAGAAGCAATTATTGTACACACTCCAGGTCAAGAAGTTGAAAACATGACCCCAAATAATGCCGAAAGAGCATTGTATAGTGACATTTTAAATTTAGCGGTGGCACATGCTGAATATAGCCAGTTTAAAGGCGTACTTGAAAAACATGCCAAAGTTTTTGAAATGCGTGACTTATTAACCGACATTTTAAAAATTGAAACGGTAAAAGCCGATTTCATTAATGAAATATTTCATTTTGAAAAGATACATGAGAGCAAAGATTATTTAATGAACTTAGAACCTCATGAATTAACCCGACAACTAATTGAAGGGGTTAAAATGAAAAAAGATAATCTTACACGTTTTTTTGATAAAGACCGCTACTCTATCCAGCCTCTTCACAATTTCTTTTTTATGAGAGATGCTTCCATGGCTATTAACAAAAATATTTTGTTAGGTAAAATGGCAAGTCCGGTTCGCGATAGAGAAACCCGAATAATGGAGGCCATTTTTAAACACCACCCAAATTTCATATCTAATACAATAAATCCAATTCGCTATGATAATGTTTCACCTGAAACTTCTATTGAAGGAGGGGATGTTTTGGTTGCACGCAAAGATATTTTGGTCATTGGAACTGGCGTTAGAACTTCATCGCAAGGTATTGATTTTATTTTAGATCAGGTGAAAAATCGTGGCAACGTTAAACATATAATTATTCAAGAACTTCCACACTCGCCTGAATCATTTATCCATTTGGATATGGTATTTACATTTCTTGATAAAAACAAATGCATGGTTTACGATCCAGTAATTATGCGACCAAATAAATACCGTACGGTTCATATTGAAATTGACAATGGAAAGGTAAAAATAAAAACCGTTCCAAACTTATTGATAATATTAAAACAACTTGGTATTGATTTAGAGCCTGTAATATGCGGCGGAGTTGGTGGTGACCCTTGGACTCAGGAACGCGAGCAATGGCATAGTGGTGCAAACTTTTTTGCCGTTGGCCCTGGAAAAGTGATTGGCTATGAACGAAACGTTTACACCATGAATGAAATGAATAAACATGGGTTTGAAATTATTAAAGCACGCGATGTTCTAAAAAACAAGGTAAATCTATCGGATTACGATAAATATGTACTTACTATTGAAGGTTCTGAATTAGCACGAGGTGGTGGAGGTGCGCGTTGTATGTCGATGCCCATTCGAAGAAAACCAATAACCTGGTAATATTTACATCTCTAATGAGAAAATTAAAAAACGAAGAATTAGATCGCTTAAGTGTTGCCGAATATAAAACCATTGATAAAACTCCAATTGTTGTTGTTTTAGACAATATCAGGAGTTTAAATAATATTGGATCCGTTTTTAGAACGGGCGATGGCTTTTGTATTGAAGCCGTTTATTTATGTGGCATTACTGCAACACCGCCAAACAAAGACATCCATAAAACAGCACTAGGAGCTACCGAATCGGTGAATTGGAAATACTTTACTGAAACTGAAGACGCCGTGAATGAATTAAAACAAAATGGCTACAAAATAATTAGTGTCGAACAAGCTGAAAAAAGCACCAGTCTTGAAAACTTTGAGACAAAATCTACTGAAAAATATGCACTTATTTTTGGTCATGAGGTAAAAGGTGTGGCACAGAAAATTGTTGATATGAGCGATATTTGTTTAGAAATTCCGCAATTTGGAACTAAGCATTCATTTAATATTTCAGTGAGTGCCGGAATTGTTCTTTGGGACTTATTTAAAAAACTAAAATACGACAAATAATGGATCACATTAAAAAGTTGTGGTTTTAAATAAAACCATCACTTAAATATTTAATATTAAATTGTTGCGATGCATGTATATAATTTCATAAAAATAAATTTTATGCTTGCATCGTACTTTTTATCCCTCCTAACCTCCCTTAAAAAGGGAGGAACTTAGCATAGCGTTCTCGTGAACGAAGTGAGTAATTACATTCTGCCAAATTGAAAGAACACAACCAAAAAATTAACAAAACAAATTCTAATTTAAATACAAATGAAGCTCCCTGCCTATCGGCAGACAGGCCTCCTTACTAAGGAGGGCTGGGGAGGATATTATTTTACAAACTGTGAAAACTAAAGTCGTAAAGAAACTAAGTACTCAGAATAATCAAAAAAAATTAGCCTGAAAGGCTTATATAATTCAACTTAGGGCAGCGCCCTAAGAATTAGTACAAGCATATAAACCGTCGCAAGCAAACATATTAAATTAGTAGTAAATATGCATATGCGATGCAATTCCATTCTATATAAAAAACGAGTTGCGTTTTATTGCTTTAAATCAGTGAGACTATATTTTTTTGAATTGAAAACGAATAAAAACAAAAAGTAGAACTAATACCGAAAGCGAAGCGTATCTAAATATTGGATCTTACTCCCCCATTGCAGCGAGGTTGTTTAAATTCTAAACTATATCATTTATGACTGACCTTTTCAAAAAATTTAGCTTACTCCACAACTTTTCAATATGATCACAAATAATATTCAAAAAAACTAAATAAAATAAAAAAACCGCCCCAAAACTTTGGTAGCGGTTTTTTTACTCAAAAATCAACATTATGCACGTATAAATACAAAGCAATGGTTTTGTGTTTTATTCAAAGACTAACTATTGACAATGTATATACTTCTCAACAAGCTGTGCAATATCTTCATGTTTTCCGTAAAGCTCTTCGCTAAGTTTTTCATCGTTATATGATTTTAGCATATCAATAAACCTATCTATTACGCCTTTAGGAAAAATTTGGTTTTTCTCAAATATTTCTCTCTTTTTCTCTAACTCAATGGCCGACTCCCAACATGATGCAGGTAAACTATCTAATTGATCCTTTTTATCTTTGTGCTTGGGATCAAAAATATTGACATCGATGTAAAGTTTATCAGCAATAGCTAAACCATTCTTCATTTCAAGCCCATGCTGAGCAGCAATAATTATTCCAGCAATGTAATGGAAAATATCAGCACTGCCATCACCCGAACGTAATTCAGCCGTTTGTTTGCTAATTACCTGATTAGAATCTTCATTTTCTTTCGGATTTTCTATACGCAACATATCTAAATCGCCCAGCCATCCTAAAGGAACACGAACTAAAACAGATCTGTTTCTATCGCCCCAGCAAATATTTGTTGGAGCCTCCTGGTGAGGCACTAAACGCAAATATGAAGTTGGAATAGTATTTCCAAAAGCCGTAAGTGCACCTGCTATATCAAGCATTCCAGCAATCGATTTTTTTGCAATTTCACTAAGCTTTTGATTGCTAACCATCATATTCTCTCCATCTTTTTCAACCATGAAGTGAACATGTAAACCACTACCTGCTTTACCTACAGTGATTTTTGGAGCAAAACTTATTAAAATACCTTTTTGTTTTGCCAACATTCTGAGAATCCATTTGGCAACTACCAATTGCATAGCAGCCTCCTCGGCGTCAACTGGTAAAAATTCTATCTCTTGCTGTTCATAATAGTATTTTTCATCGTAAAAATTTCCCACTTCCGAATGGCCGTATTTTATTTTACCGCCTGCTTGTGAAATTAATCGCATGGCTTCCATTCTGAACTCTTGCCACTTTATAAATGGCTCAGAAGCATGATAGCCCTTTTGATCTACAGATGGATACAATTCATTTTCAGAAATAGGTGTAATAATATAGTATTCCAATTCGCCCATTGCTTTAAAAATAGCACCAGTGGATGCCTTAAAGGAATTGTGAGCTTTTTTCAGAATATATTCCGGAGCACTTTCCAATGGCTTTCCTTCGCTGGTATAAAACGAGCAAAGAATATCCAATGTGGGAACTTTTGCAAAGGGATTAATGAATGCTGTTCTAAATCGAGGAACTACATATAAATCGCTTGATCCGGCTTCAACGAATGAAAACAAACTCGAACCATCGACTCTTTCTCCGCTAGTAAGTAAGGAATCTAAATGCTCTAAACTGGAGATAATAAACGAAAGTGTTTTTAATCGACCATCTTCAGCAATATAACGGAAGTTAATCATTTCAATCCCACTATCTTGAACAAACTGAATAATATCAGACTTCACAAATTCAGCAGCAGGTTTTCTTAAAAACCTTACCAGCTTATTTGGGTTTAAAGTAATTTCACTCTCTTTCATAAATAAAAATATAATAATTGTAAAAAGTGAATCAAAATTAGTATTCTGGGTTTACTGCGAAAACGTTTGTAATATGTTTAAGAATACCACAGCACAATGTTGCTCAACAGTAAAACTATGCTTATTAATATTAAGGAGTTACAGCCAAGCAAAAATAGAGATTTTAACCCCACCGATTATCAAGGTAACCCGAGTAAAACATTAAATGCGCAATCTTTTGCAACATCATTGACGATTTGGCTTTTTGACAAGGATATTTTTCCGTTAAATTTTTCCAGTAAGGTGGTAAGCCTTCAGTTCGCTCATTCATGCCATCGTCGGGTCCAGAACTACAATACTTGTTATTAACTCCAGCTACCGTCATTCTGGTAAGACACATTGGGCAAGGCTCTGTTGATGAATATACTGTTAACACCTCTTTGTAAGTAAAAACATTCATGTATTTTTTTGCCAGAGGACTTTCCTCAAAATCTGATAATAATGTCATTTCAGCATGCAGATCGGAACGATGCCTTTGAATTTGTGAATTGTGACTCTTGAATATTATTTCCCCTTTTTCATCAACTAAAATAGCACCAATACCAAACCCGCCTTGATTAAAACTGATTATTGCCTGTAGAATTGATTCTTTGCAATATTTATCATCGGGGTATTGTTCTTTTGGTTGATAATCGGATACAAACAATTTAAGTTTTTCAATTATTGTATCAACAGGATCGGCGAGTTTTATCCCAATCTCAAGGTCTGCGAATTTTTTAATTAATTCTGATTTTGAATGCGTTATAAAATAATTACCTATGCCAAAGTTTGTTGCACTTTCTGCATCTAAGATTTGCGTTTCGTGAACTGAATGAAACGAATTTAAAAATCCTTTATTCATTTTTCTGAAAATAATTTAGCGTTAAGTTCTTATAGTATTACTTAAGAACTTATATACTACGAATATGTTAAATTTGTTGATCTGTCCAAGGGACTACTTAAAGACGCAGTGTGAGAACTTCACTAATTTTTGTTGTGTTTTCCATCCTTTAGGAATACACTTTTTTCAATACACAAAACTAATTATTATGTAGATAAATAACAAAATACTGTGATTTTTTTTTAGACGCTATCCTATAGTCAAAAATGTAATCAATTTTATAAGATTATATAGGAGGACCCAGCCCACAGTAAATTGGCATTCAAATTATTTATTAATAGCACTTAATCATTATGGTGCATTTGCAATTATAATAGAAAGAATCTATTTTTCAAAAGGAAAAGCCTGCAAGGCTTTATTAATTAAGCCTTGGGCAATCGCCCAAGGTTTATGTAGCAGAAAGCATAAGGTTGCAAGTAATTATTTTTGTTTTTTGTGATGTGGCTCATGCAACGAAAAGTAGTCATTTTTTTAGGTCTTGAATTACTAAAATTAGAGATGCCATAAATGAGTCCCCCAATAATTTGATGTAATCTGTGGAATATGAACCCACATTGTGTGATTCAAAATAAATAGCTACTTTGATTTATGTTTAACCAATTAAAAATGCAACAACGGCTAGCACAATCGATATGTGACCTTGAATATGAAATGTTTAGTCGTTTGCAGTTCCCTTTAAAAGAGGCACGAAGGAAAAATCACCAAAAGCTTCAGTTTCAATTTCCATATTCAAAGTTTTTTTAATACGGGTCATTATTTGCAATTTATCACCTAAAGGAATCACCATCATCCCGCCAGGTTTTAACTGTTGCACTAATTTTTCAGGAATATGAGGAGCCCCTGCAGTAATAAGAATTTTATCGAAAGGTCCGTAGGTTGGTTTTCCTAAATATCCGTCGCCATAAAAAAACTGAGGATTATAGCCTAAAGTTGGCAAAAAACGTTGGGTTTTTAGAAAGAGTTCTCGTTGTCTTTCAATTGTAAAAACTTTTGCACCTAATTCGAGCAACACAGCTGTTTGATAACCAGAACCCGTGCCAATTTCTAATACTTTATCTCCTCTTTGTATTTCAAGCAATTCGGTTTGAAAGGCAACGGTATAAGGTTGCGATATGGTTTGCCCACTGCCAATTGGGAATGCTTTATCAACATAGGCAAAGTTTACAAAGGCACTATCCATAAACAAATGACGCGGAATTTTTCCTATGGCATCAATTACTCGGGTATCGTTTATTTTTTTTGATTTAATTTCTTCAACCAATTGCTGCCTAAGGCCTTGTTCTTTATATCCGTCGTAGTGCATTGTTAGTATTTGCTCAGTTTTATAAAAGCTGCAATATAGAATAAATTCTTATAATGATTCGTTTCTTTTATCAACTGTAAAACTTGCTTGTGATATTTACAAAAATCATGTAGGTTTGTTTTACATTAAAAATAAAAATCGTGAACGCCGAATTATTTATTGCAAAAAAGATAACCCATTTAAGCGAAAATAAACGCCAAATTTCGGGTCCGATTGTTAAAATTGCCGTATTTGGAATTGCCTTGGGTTTGGCAGTTATGATTATTTCGGTTGCCATTGTTACTGGCTTTAAAAAAGAGGTTAGCGATAAAATAACAGGTTTTGGTGCACACATACAAATCACCAATTTTGACACCAACAATTCGTTTGAAACTGTGCCTATTGATAAAAACCAGATTTCAACTAGTTTTATAAAAAATATTGATGGGGTCACGCATTGTCAACCGTATATTACCAAATCGGGCATAATTAATACCAAAGAGAATAATCAAGCTATTATATTAAAAGGAATTGATAAAACCTTTAATTGGGATTTTATTAATGCCCATTTAACCGCAGGACATTCATTTGAAATTACTGATACCATCAAATCAAAATACATTATGCTGTCAGAGTATATTTCAAATTTATTAAAACTTAATATTGGCGATAAAATTACGATGTTATTTGTTCAAGACCCGCCACGTATGCGCCCCTTTATTATTAGTGGAATTTACAAAACCAGCATTGAAGACTTTGACAAAACATTTGCTTTAGTTGACATGCGTCATTTGCAAAAATTATATGGATGGAACGACAATCAAATAAGCGGATATGAGGTTCTAATAGATGATTTTAGCAATCTGGAAGCATTAACCGATAGTGTTTATGATGTTGCTGGATATCAGTTTACTGAAAATGGTTCTAAACTTAAAATATCTAATATCAAACATCGCTATCCGCAAATATTTTCGTGGTTAAATATTCAAGATGTAAATGTTTGGATTATTTTGGCTCTTATGGTAATTGTTGCAGGATTTAATATGATTTCTGGACTGCTAATATTAATTCTTGAGCGTACCAATATGATTGGATTACTAAAAGGCTTGGGATATGATAATTGGCGCATTCGAAAAATATTCCTTTATCAAGCGGCTTTTTTAATTACCAAAGGTTTAATTTGGGGAAATATTATTGGGCTTACCTTGTGTTTACTGCAGAAATATTTTGGGCTTATTCCTTTAGACGAAGCAACCTATTACATGGAAAAAGTTCCAATAAATTTAAAACTAGCTCATATCGTTTTATTAAATATTGGAACCCTTTGCATTACCGTATTAATGATGATTTTGCCTTCGTATTTAATTACAAAAATTAGTCCTGCAAAAGCAATTAAATTTAATTAAGCTCCACGCTGATCGTTATTAATTTCAATATTTTTCTTTAAAATGGGCTTTTTTATAACTTTCTTTTTGTTGTTATTCTGTGTGGGGGGTGTTCTTGTTTGTGTTTTCTGAGAAACTTTTTCTTCAATTTTGTCGTCAGCTTTTACAAAATTATTTTGAGATTTGCTTGGTTGCTTTTTATTTCTGTTTAAGGATCTCTTAATATTATTAATTTCTTTTGTTAAAGAAACCTTCACTCCTTCCATAGACATATTTATATCATCAATACTATTTACTAAATTTACTTTTGAAATTTTTCTGATTCTATAAATATTTAGAGTGTTAAATATGGCCAAGGCCAAAGCTATTAATGCTACAACCAAAATGATAAGAATTGCAGTATGAGTTTCCTCAATATTTTCAGCAGATGTCTGCCCAATAGATACTAGAGAACCTAGTACCGTAAAAACTAAAATTATTAATTTTCTATACATATTTTAATTAATTTATGAAAATACCGTGAAAAAGTATTTTCCAATCCAAAAATAAATAAATAAACCAATTACATCGTTTGTTGTCGTTATAAAAGGACCTGTTGCAACTGCAGGGTCAATTTTTATTCGATTTAAAGCCAAAGGTACAAAGGTTCCAAATAGCGATGCAACCACAATTACGGTTATTAATGCTAAACTTACAGAAATTGACAAAGCCATTGGATGCTCAACCAGAACATTATAAGCAAATAATAAGGTTGACAATATGATACCATTGATTAATGCTATTGAAAGTTCTTTTATAAGTTTCCGGGTAGTTGACTCCAAACCTATAGTTTTACTTGCCAAACCCTGTACAATAATTGAAGACGATTGAATGCCTGCATTTCCGCCTGTGGCAGTTATTAAAGTAATAAAAAATGCCAATTGTGGGTATAATGCCAATTCAGTTTCGAAACCACCAATTACCAAAGCAGCCAGAACACCACCCGACATACCAATCATTAACCAAGGAATGCGTGCTTTTGTAAGTTGGAAAATAGAATCGGAATGTTCCACATCACCGCTAATACCGGAAATCATCTGATAATCTTTCTCAGCCTCTTCCTTAATTACATCAACCACATCATCAATAGTAATCCGGCCTTTTAAGCGACCAATTCCATCAACAACTGGCACTGCAACCAAGTCATATTTTTCCATAACATTGGCCACATCTTCAGAATCCATATCCGTTTTAACCGATATTACATTTCCGTCGAAGATGTCTTTAATAAGCGTGTTTCCGTTTGCCAATAACAACTTTTTTAATGGCAAAGTACCTATTAAGGTTTCCTTTTCATCAACAACATAAACAAAGAAAATTTCATCAACCTCCTCTGCTTGAATTCTTATCTCATCTAAACACCTAGTTACCGTCCAATTTTCTTTAACCGATATAAGTTCGGTTGCCATAAGTCCACCGGCAGTATCTTCATCATAATTTAAAAGATCAACAATATCACCGGCTTGCTGAATATCACTAATATGAGAAAGTACTTCTTCCTGCCTTTCTTCCGACAATTCGCTAATAATATCAGCGGCATCATCAGAATCCATATTATCGATAAAAACGGACGCAATTTCTTCTCCCGATAGCAATGCAAGGAAACGTTCACGTACGTCTTCTTCCATTTCAACCAGCACATCCGATCCAAATTCTTTATCAATATGCAGATAAACAAAGCGGGCTTCGTCAATACTTATTTCATCAAGAATTTCTGCAATATCGGCAGGATGCAAATCGTTGGTTAGCTCTTTGACAATTTTTACATCGTTTGCTTCAATTCCTTGCCTTAGCTTTTCAAGATAATCTCTAGTTAATTCAAATCGCATACACTACTCTTTTATTTACGACTTTTCTGCTATTAGTTTCTCAATTAGATTTGTAAGCTCAATAAACTCTTGCACTGAAAGTTGCTCCGGTCTTTTACGAAACACCTCATTTTGAGGCTTCGAATCTAATAAAATACTTTTTAAACTATTTGAAAGCGTCTTCCTGCGTTGATTAAAACCAACTTTCACTATTCGCTTAAATAGTTTTTCGTCACAAGGTAATTTATCTCTATCGTTTCTATAAACTCTAATAACCCCTGATTTAACTTTTGGTGGGGGATCGAAAACATTTTCATGAACCGTAAAAAGGTAATCGATATTATAATAAGCTTGCAATAGCACACTAATTACTCCATAGGTTTTGCTTCCTGGCCCAGCGGCAACTCTTTCGGCAACTTCCTTTTGAAACATCCCAACCAATTCTGGAATCAAATCTTTATTTTCAATAAGTTTAAACAGAATTTGACTTGATATATTGTAAGGAAAATTTCCAATAACAGCAAATGGTTCACTAAACTGCTTAGCTAAATCCATTCGTAAAAAATCGCCTTCTACTATTTTATTCTCAAGCTCAGGATATTTCTTTTTTAGATAAGCCACCGAAGCCCTATCAATTTCAACAAGATGTAAATCTAATTCTTTATTCTTGAGCAAAAATTGAGTTAAAACACCCATCCCCGGTCCTATCTCTAAAACCATTTTAGGAGCCTCAGCACCCATGCTTGTGGTAATCCTTTCAGCAATGTTTAAATCCTTTAAAAAATGCTGTCCTAAGTGCTTTTTTGCTCTAACTCTATCCATTTATTTAATCGTAAAAAATGAGCCGCAAGTTAAGATTTTACTTGCAATTACATGTAATTTAAACTATAAATAAAGCGAATAAAATTATTCTCCCTTATATTTGCTGTTCATGAAAATAAATAAACATTACATAACATTTGGAAAAATAGTAGTACTCCTACTAAGTTTTGGATATATTTTTTATCGCTTATTGATTGAAAAACAAAGTGGTGATATCATCAATAAAATAACTACTCTGCACAAAGACTCCATAATGTTGTTTACTATTGTTCTTATTTTAACTTTTTTCAACTGGAGCATAGAGGCAATAAAATGGCAATTTTTATTACAAAATATTGAATCCATTAAATTCTTAAAATCATTACAATCAATTTTTTCAGGAATAACTGTATCAATTTTTACACCCAATAGAATTGGAGAATTTGGTGGTAGAATTTTTTATTTAGAAGAAAAAAACAGAGCTTCTGGAATTGTTGCAACCCTGATGGGTAATTTATCGCAATTATTAATCACCATTCTAGTTGGAGCTATTTGTCTACCATTTTTTTTGAATAACAATATTATTTTACCTATTAAAATTAACAATTCAGTATTTTTTACATCAATTATTGTAGTAATTCTGGTAGGTTTTTACGTCTATTTTAAAGCATCTGAAATTGCGGGTATTTTTGCCCGATATAAAAAACTGAAATTCGTTCTCAAATATTTTGAATTCATAAAACAATACAAAAATTTCACTTTACTAAAAGTTGTTTCGTTAAGTGCTCTTAGATATCTTATTTTTACCTCTCAATTTATAATTCTGCTAAATGTTTTTGAAATTAAATTAGATTACTTAACCGCATTTGTAGCTATTAGTCAAGTCTACTTAATTATGAGTATTATCCCAACTTTTGCCTTGGCAGAGCTGGGAGTACGTGGATCGGTAGCGGTATTAATAATCGGATTATTTTCAAATGCCTCAATTGGGATCTTGTCGGCATCCATTGTTTTATGGTTTTTTAATTTGGCAATTCCAGCAATTATCGGATCGATATTTATTTACAAATTAAAGATTTAATAATGTTAGATGTTTTGTTACTTACTCTTGGAATTACATTAATTGTAATTGGTTTAATAGGATGTATAATTCCAGTAATCCCTGGCCCTCCGTTAAGTTTTCTTGGAATGCTTTCGTTAGAATATACTCGCTGGGGTAATTTTGACTCCGATCTTTTATGGACTTTTGGATTAATTGCATTGGTGGTTACCGTACTTGATTACATTGTACCTATTTGGGGAACAAAAAAGTTCGGTGGTAGTAAAGCCGGAATTTGGGGAGCCTCCATTGGTCTGCTTATTGGATTGTTTTTAGGTCCTTTAGGAATTATTTTCGGCCCATTTGTGGGCGCTTTTATCGGAGAATTAACTCAAAATACCGAATCAAATAAAGCACTCTTGGCAGCTTTAGGTTCGTTTGTTGGATTACTCACCGGTATTTTATTGAAACTTACTGCTTCGGGTTTTATCACCTATTACTTCATTGTTGAATTATTCGCTTAATTATTAGGAAAACCATAAATAATTAGTTAGTTTGCTATAAATAAACCTGTTAAACACCTTCGCAATGGAAATTATAATTATCTATGCAAGTCGACACGGAAGTACAGAAAAAGCTGCTAAAATGCTTGAAGCCAAATTATCGGGAAACGTAAGTCTTTTTAATATAAAGAAAAAAGCAATTCCCCCACTTGAAAATTACGACCTAATTTTTTTGGGTGGCTCAATTCATGCAGGGGAAATACAACAAAAGCTTAAACGCTTCATCAAAAAAAACGAAGCGCTGCTGAGTAAAAAACAACTTGGATTATTCTTGTGCTGCATGGACAAAGAAAAAGCACAACTTCAATTCGAACATGCTTATCCTGAAATCTTGCGGAAAAATGCAGTATGCACGGGTTTATTTGGTGGTGAATTTAATTTTGAAAAAATGAATTGGCTGGAACGATTGGCCACTAAGAAAATAGCCGGGGTGCACAAAACGGTATCAGAAATTGATGAAGAAGCTATATTTAGCTTTACTGAAAAAATTAATAGCTTAGCCCAATAGTTTATTTAAACATACCAGTAATTTGAGGCTTAATATGAATGCTCAACATAAATGAGTAGATTAAAAAAATATTAGCATCTTTGCAAAAAAATTGATATGCACACAAGCGGAAAATTAATGGATCCCATAGGAAGATTAATGGGATTAAGATATAAAAGCCATCCCTGGCATGGGATTGATTTAGGACCCGAAGCACCAGATAAAGTGATTGCATTTATTGAAATGGTTCCTACCGATACGGTTAAATATGAAGTAGATAAGTCGAGTGGCTACTTAAAAATTGATCGTCCTCAAAAATATTCAAATGTAATTCCTGCACTTTACGGTTTTTTACCTCAAACCTATTGTGGTAAACGCGTTGGGGAGTATTGTATGAACAAAACCCAGCGAGATAATATTAAGGGTGATGGCGATCCCTTGGATATTTGCATTCTTACTGAAAAAGTTATTACTCATGGCGATATAATTGCTGAAGCTCAACCTATTGGAGGTTTTCGAATGATTGATGGAAATGAGGCCGATGACAAAATAATAGCAGTACTTAAGAATGATGCAACCTATGGAAACATTACCGATATTGATCAATTGCCAAGCATAATAATTGATCGCTTAAAACATTACTTTTTAACCTACAAAGATATACCTGGGGCTGAAGCCAATACTGAAATACCTCATGTCTATGGTCGTGAAGAAGCGCTGGAAGTAGTTACAGCCTCTATGGATGATTATATGGATTGGTTAGATAATATTCAAATTGCATTATCAAGAGTTTAATAAATTGCAATTCATTAAAGAAAATAGAATATTACTTATATGGGGAGCCATTGCGTTTGTTTTGGCTTTTTCATTTGCTAAACCTTCATATGTATCAACACATATTGAAAGTGAGGAGAATGATACGCTTATCCATTTTTCGTTTACGAAAGAACAAAAAGAGGAGTTAGCTATTTTTTTTAACAACCGAGCAAAAAATAGGCATTTTAATGGAACAGTACTTATTGGTCAAAAAGACTCCGTTTTCTATGCAGAATCCTTCGGTTTTGCAAACTTCAAAAATAAGGACACGTTAACATTAGATCACTCATTTCAATTGGCATCATTATCAAAGCAATTTACTGCAGTGGCAATTTTACAATTGTACGAGCAGGGATTACTTAAATTAACAGATTCCATTCAACGGTTTTTTCCGGAATTTCCCTATAAAGGAATAAGCATTCATCAATTGTTAACCCATCGATCGGGACTAGCTAATTATCATTACTTTTTTCAACACATAGCTACTACCTGCGATACCTTACTCACAAATCGAGATGTTATTCGTGAAATGATTTTAAAAAAACCGGAGGTATACTATAGCCCAAATAAACGCTATCACTATAGCAATACGGGATATGCCCTTGCTGCAGCAATCGTCGAAAAAGTATCTGGATTAGCATTCGAAGATTATGTACAAAAAAATATCTTTTCTCCCCTGCATATGAATCACTCCTTTACCTTTCCCGATAAGGTAAATCATTTAAATGATGCAGCCACAGGATATTTGAGACGTTCAAAACTGGCCGAAGATAATTATCTCGATGGCGTTCTTGGTGACAAAGGAATTTATACCAGCACTATGGATTTATTTAAATGGGATCAAGGCTTATATAATAACTCTATTATCAATTACGATACACTCTTGTTGGCCTTTGAACCAATGGGCAAACCTGCACATTACAAATCTAATTACGGCTATGGTTGGCGTATTATGCACTATGGAAATGACTCAATAAAAGTTTTATTCCACGGTGGCTGGTGGCATGGTTTTAAGTCATTAATTATGCGTATCCCAAAAGATTCAACAACAATAATTGTATTAAGGAATCGCTCCACGGGAGGATCAATCCCAACTAAATCGCTGCTAAAGATATTGTATCCAGAGCATAAAGATTCACTAGTTGTTAATGAGTAATTTCTTTTCTCTTTTTAGACAACAAATTAAACAGCCACCAACCAATAAAAAGACCTAATATATCGGCCAAGCCATCCATACTATCTCCCGAACGTGTATAAATATAAAAGTGTTGTATCACCTCAATCATTACGGCATACCATAAAAATAACAAGGGTAGCCATAGTTTATGAATTAGAGTCGGTTTTTGGCGATATAGCATGCTAAGTAAAATTCCGGCGATAAAGAACATGCCAAAATGTACCAGCTTATCAAAGTGTGGAATGGTTATGTGTACCTTTTTAAATTCATCGGCTGGCGAAAAACATAAGTAGGCTATTACTAAAGTCCAAACGATAAGCTTATAATAGAGCTTTATAAATTGATTTCTATTGAGTGTTCTCATGGCTTAAAAATACAAAATTAATATACGTATATAGAGGTCAGTAGATAAATTCATATGTGCAAATACAGCAATTATAAGGGCTTGTTATATGTACAAATGCTGTCAGGAGCTACGCACTCTGACAGTTTTGACCTGACTTTCAGCGTTAGTTAAAAATGATACCACTTCACCACAAAAAACAAATCATGTCAGATCAATTATTTTTCTTCTTTTAACCATTAA
>JAEINW010000098.1 GCA_016342715.1 Salinivirgaceae bacterium
TCGCAAGCAGCCAGGTTCAATTAGTAGCAAAAATCAGCATGCGACGAAACAAACGAGTTACGTTTTATTGCTTTAAACCAGTGAGACAGGCCTCCTTACTAAGGAGGGCTGGGGAGGATATTGTTTTACAAATACAAACTGTGAAAACTAAAGTCGTAAAGTGGAACTAAGTACTCATAATAATAATAAAATAGCCTAAAAGGCTTATATAATTCAACTTAGGGCAGCAAAGTATCGTAATTTGTTTTTTCAATTACAAATTGCAACATAAAAGCGTTAACCATGTTTCTTTAACGCCCCCCACAAATTACACCTACACAAGGATTAGCGAATGTCGAATAAATAATAATCTTATGCGATCTTCGCAGTTATTTACTTAAAGTTATCGGTTTAACTCCCTCACTGCAGTTTTTACACATTTCAATCGTGTTTTTCTCCCAAACCAACTTTCGAAAATCGGAAGCTGCCTTGTTTTTCCAGACCAATAATTCTGGACTACCATAAGAGTGTTCGGCATTTTTATCGAAACAGCATGGCAGAAGTTTATTATCTGCAGAAATAACACTTCCATTCCAAACACGCCAGCATTTAAAATTTTGTTTTCGTTTTAAATGAAATTTATCGTTTTTATCTCGCGCATAACGACTGAGTTTTTGATTCTTAGGAAGAAGTTCATTCCCGTTGAGAAAGTCATCAATTTGCGCTGTTTTTAAAGTTAAATCAACAGTTAACTTTTTACACAATTTTTTAATATCATCAATTTGATGTTCGTTGGTTTTAAAAACCACAAACTGCACAATAACATATGGCGTGTGTTTATTCAATGTTTGTTTTGCTTCCACTAAGTTCTGAATGCCGCTTACAACCAAATTAAAACTACCACCTACTCTATATTTTTCATAGGTATTTTGATCAGTTCCATCAATAGAGACAATGAGTCGTTTAAGTCCTGATTTTACAATTTTTTCGCAGTTCTCTTTGCTTAAAAACTGTCCGTTGGTTGAGGTGGTAGTATAAATGTTTTTTTGTGTAGCGAGCGCAATAAAATCATAAATTTTTGGATGCATAAAAGGTTCTCCCTGAAAATACAATATCAAATTTGATAGCCAGGGAGCAAATTCAGAAATGCTTTTTTTGTAATTTTCGTCCGACAAAAACAAGCGACTACGGGTCATCAGGTTATTCCCCGAGGGGCATTCCGGGCATTTTAAATTACAAAGATTGGTGGGTTCAATAGATAAACTTTCTGGCTTTCCCCAATGAATGTGTTTGCCTGAAAAAATGGAAATCCGGTAGCTTAAACGTAACAAAAGCCCATTGATGATTTTTCTTAAGGTGAGTGTTTTTAAGAAATGAATCGCATCAATGCTCTTTTGTTTTTTCATTTATTAATAATATTAATTAAAAAAGACCTGTCAGGTTTATTCATACAATATAATAAAAACTGACAGGTCTCTGTAAATGGAAGTTGAACTAATTTGTTTCCAAAATTTGGAAAAGTTCGTCGAGTTTTGGTGTTAATATTATTTCGGTTCTGCGGTTTTTTGCTCTGGCTTCAGGAGTTTTTGCTGAGTCGATAGGAAAATAAGGCCCACGACCTGCAGCGCTTACTCTGCTTGGTTCCATTGAGGAGTTTTGCAACAATATTTTTACAATACTGGTGGCGCGTTTTACACTTAAATCCCAATTATCTTTTACATCGCCCGAACCTTGCATTGGAACATCATCGGTATGACCTTCAACTACAATATTTATGTCTTTGTTAATTTCTAAAACACCAGCAATCTGCTTAATGGCTTGTTGTCCTTTTGGATCAACATCCCATCGTCCCGATTTAAACAAAAGTTTTTCGTCCATAGTAACATAAACTTTCCCATTTCGTTGCTGAATGGTTAAGCCTTTGTTTTCGAATCCTAAGAGAGCATCGGTAATTTTGTTTTTCAAAGCCATTACCGCAGAGTCCTTGCTATGTAAAACCTGCTCAAGCTCTTTAACCTTTTTGCTTTGCAAGTCTAGCTCTAATCTTCTTTGAGTTAAAACCGAATCTAAGGCAATTAAAATGGCATCGCGCTCTTCCAATTCAATTTGCTTTTTAATAAGTGAGGCTTCCAAGGCACGAAGGTCATCTTCCTGAATTTGCAAATCTTCTTTAGTAACCTGCAATTCGGCTAAAAGTCTACGAGTTTCTGCATCACGACCTTTTTCAAAGCTTTTTTGAGTATCCGATAAATCGGCATACATGGTTTTAAAAACCTTATATTGTTTTTTATAAAAATTGGCAGAATCTTTTAAGCCACTTCTTTCATTTGCCAAATTACCCATACGTTTTTTGAGTTCTTCCAACTCAGCTTCCATTTCGGTGTTTTTAACCGTTAAATATTCATTGGTGCTTTTTAAGGAGTCTCTTTCCGTTACGGTAAACTCGTTTTTTTCCTTTAATTCTTGAAATTGTCTGGTAGGAACGCACGAAACAATGCTTAAAAGACCGACTAAAATAAATAAGAAATATTTTGTCATATAAATAAGATTTTTTTATCAATCAAACCTACGTGAATTTTAGAAAACACACAAGACATAAATTGCAAAATGATTAACATTAAATTGGTGATAACTATGTAATCCATTACTCGTTTTCATAAAAATATTTTAACGAAAGCTAAAAAATATAATTTTCATGGATGTTTTAAGGCTGATTTATTTGGATGTTTGAACAAAATCAACAATTTTTGAACTAAATTGCTAGGGTTTCTCATCAACAAAAATAAGTACTAAGTAAATGGGGCAAAATAATTATTATTATCAGGTACAAGATACAATTCCACAAAAAGGAATTCAATTAAACACCGATAATGGTTTGAGTAATAGAATTAATATTGAAAGGAAAATCATTGAAATAGGCGATATAAGAATGGTGCAAGTGGATTCATCAAGAATGAATCAGCCCAAAAAAATACTTCCTGTAATAAAAACTATCCCTGTTGTTCCTAAGACAGACTCCATTGAACACCCAGAATATTGTGTTTTTACAAATTCTTTTTACTTTCCTGAACAAGAATCATTATTTGATGGCTTTGGAACAAATCCAATGAATCCTTCTTTAAAATTAAATTTTGAAAGTGGATTTTCAAATCACAAACAAACACAAGCCAATCATGGAACTACTCTTGAAATAGCAAAAGTTAACAAAATTACAATTACAGAAAATACACGTCAAAGTCACGGGTTTAAAAATACCGATTGGATGCTCGGAATAATTATTTTTTTATGGATTGTTTTTGGCTGGTTGCGTGTAGGATTTGGACGGTTTTTTCAAGCAGCCGTAGCTGCTTCATATAATTATTTTGCTGCACGACGCATTCAAGAAGAGTCTAATGTGTTAAGGAGTAGGGTGTTTCTTTTTATGAACTTGCTTTTTTTTATGACTCTTTCATTATTTATTACCCAATGGTTCGATTTTTACAATTATTCAGTTCTTGATATAAACGGAGCGCTTCTTTTTTTAATAATACTGGGTTTATTATTAGCGATTTATGGCTTAAAAGGGTTCTTTTTAGCTTTTCTAGATTTTCTATTTCTTGCTAAAGGTAACTTTACTTCGTATAATTCTACTGTTTTTATTTACAATAAAATGGTAGGATTTATTCTTTTGCCAATCGTATCCGTTATTCCTTACATGCCTACCGATATTGCTCCCTGGCTTTTTAAAGGGTCTTTTTTAATGATTCTTATTTTATATTTTTTAAGAATTTTTAGAGGATTGCAAATAGGATTTAAAATAAGGCTTTCAATTTTCTATTTGATTTTGTACCTTTGTGCACTTGAAATTTTACCTGTATTAATGCTTTACAAGTTGATAAATACCTTACTATAAGGTGGATTCAAGTTTATTAGGTGTGTAACGAAAACAAAGAGAAATTGAAAATTAAGAACATTCTTGTATCTCAACCAAAGCCTTCCACAGACAAATCACCGTATTTTGATTTAGCTGAGAAGCACAATTTGAAGATAGACTTTCGACCCTTTATACACATTGAGGCAGTTGACAGCAAAACATTCCGGAAAGAAAGAATTAATATTCTTGATCACACGGCTGTGATTTTTACAAGTAGAACAGCTGTAGATCATTTTTTCAGAATTTGTGAGGAGTTAAGAATTACAGTGCCGGATACGATGAAATATTTTTGCACATCAGAAGCAACCGCTTTTTACTTGCAGAAGTATATTGTTTACCGTAAAAGAAAAATATTCTTTGGTAAAAGTAAGTTTGAAGATTTAATAGAGTTAATTGAAAAACACAAAGGAGAAAAATATTTACTGCCACTTTCAGATAAGTACAAGCCTGAAATTCCAGAAAATCTTAACAAATTAAATATTGAATATACTATTGCTGTTTTATACAAAACAGTGGTAAGTGATTTGTCAGATTTGTCAGATGTAAACTACGATGTTTTGGTATTTTTTAGTCCATCAGGAATTAACTCATTACTTGAGAACTTTCCTGAGTTTAAACAAAACAACACGAAAATTGCAGCCTTTGGCTCTACAACAGCCAAAGCCGTTCAAGAAGCTAAATTAAGTTTGGATATTCAAGCGCCTTTACCTGAAGCGCCAAGTATGACTATGGCACTTGACCAATATATTAAAGAACTTAATAAAAATTGTAAAAAATAATTTTGGAATGCACCTTCGGGTGCTTCCTTTATATTATGTCTACGCCAAACCAACCCAAACTTACCTTCGGCAAAAACGAACGGCTTAAAAGCCGATCAACAATCGATTCATTATTTATTCAAAACAATATTATTAGAATTTATCCTTTTAAACTCGTATGGATAACGAATGAATTTGACTTGCCACATATTGAGGTTGGCGTTTCTGTTTCAAAAAGAATTTTTAAAGCAGCGGTAAAACGAAACTTTATTAAACGCAGAATGCGCGAATGTTATCGTTTAAATAAAATGCTTTTATATAAAAAAATTGAAAGTAAAAATATTAAAATATCTTTTATGTTAATTTATGTAGGAAATAATATACTTCCATATAATGAATTTAACACAAAAATAAAACAACTTCTTATTCGTTTAGGAGATATCATTGACAAGGAAAATGATTAATTTGCTACATATATTGTAACTAAAAAATATTTTTTAAGACTATTATAGTAAGCTTTATTAAAATATTAACAAACGAAACCCTCCCCGAATTATTGGGACAGGCTATGCGAGAGAAGTAATTATTTTCAGGAGAGTTCGCACAAGACGATATGATTAAAGCACAACCGAGCTTGCGAACTCAACGAAGTTAAACACTTAAACACGTTTTGTAAAGATGAAACCCTCATCGTTAAGCAAGTTTAAGAAATAAGATGCAAAGACAAAAGGACATGAATAAATTCGCAAGTTGAAATATTCATGATGAGGGTTCGCCTAACACCTTTGAAATAATAGAATCATGTGAGGCAACACATGTCACAAAAAATAAATTGGAAAACTTATGTTGCCGAAATACAAAGAGTTAATTAAAGTTTATACGAATGAAAAGAATTACCTTAAAACTAAAACTACTGATTGGTGCAGTATTAATAGCCATTGTTGTAGGATTTGTTTCATTTGATGATGAAAATTTCCAAATAATTAAAAATCTGGATATTTATCATACCCTGTTTCGCGAGCTAAATTTGTATTATGTTGATGAAACGGATCCTGGAGATTTGGTAAAAACAAGCATCGATAAAATGCTAAGCTCGCTAGATCCATATACAGTTTACATACCCGAAAGTAATATTGAGGATTATAAATTTATGACCACGGGTCAATACGGCGGAATTGGAGCATTAATACGTAAAACCGGCGATTATGTAATTATTACCGAACCCTATGAAGGCTTTCCTGCTCAAAAAGCTGGCTTAAAGGCTGGCGATAAAATTGTACAAATTGACGGGAAAAACGTTAAAGGAAAATCATCAGGAGACATTAGTGAACTTTTAAAAGGGGAACCAAATACCGAGATTAAACTTGAAATAAGCAGACCAGGACTTGATAAAAATATTGAGAAAGTGGTGTCTCGCGAAAAAATAAAAATAAGCAGTGTCCCATATTCTGGAATGCTAAACGATAGTATTGGATATATTCGTTTAACTCAATTTACCGAAAATTGTAGTAAAGAAGTAAAAGATGCATTTAAAGAATTAAAACGCGATAATGAATTAAAAGGTTTGGTGTTCGATTTACGAGGAAATCCAGGGGGCTTATTGCACGAAGCTGTTAATGTTTCAAATATTTTTGTTCCAAAAGGACAAGAAGTTGTAAGCACTAAAGGAAAAGTAAAACAATGGAATCGCACCTACAATGCAACAATGGATGCTATGGATACAGAAATTCCATTAGTAGTTCTTGTGAATAGAGGTTCTGCATCGGCGTCTGAAATTGTATCGGGGGTGATTCAAGATTTAGACAGAGGAGTTGTTATTGGAACTCGTACCTTTGGAAAAGGGTTGGTTCAAACCACACGCGATTTAAGTTACAATTCGAAACTTAAAATAACAACTGCAAAATATTACATTCCAAGTGGCCGATGTATTCAGGCACTTGATTATTCAAATAGAAACGAAGATGGTTCTGTTGGGCGTGTTCCTGATTCGTTAATTACAGAATTTAAAACCCACGGTGGAAGAAAAGTTTTTGATGGCGGCGGAGTAATGCCAGATATTGAAGTAGAATCGCCGGAATTAAGTAAAATAGCAATAAGTTTATATACAAAAAATTTGATCTTTGATTATGCTACGGATTTTACCTTGAAAAATGATTCAATTGCTAAGCCTGAACAATTTGAAATTAACGATCAAATTTATAATGATTTTACAAGCTTTCTTGCCGACAAAGACTTTGACTATACGCTCGAAAGTGAAAGTTTAATTAACAAACTTGAGACGGTTATTAAAAAAGAAAAATATCACGATGTGGTTTCAGCAGAATTAGAGCTTTTAAGAAAAAAACTTGCTCACGATAAAAATAATGATTTACAAATGTTTAGAAGCGAAATTAGCGAATTGTTGCGCGATGAAATTGTAAGTCGCTATTACTATCAAATAGGCAGAGCAAAAACATCAATAAAAAATGATCCCTTGATTGAAAAAGCCATCTTAATTTTAAATAACAAAAAAGAATATCAATTGACACTTTCTCCTTCAATTGAAGGATAATTCATATATAATTTTTTAAAAAAACCGGAAATTCAAAATCTTTGGAGTTCCGGTTTTTTTATTGTAATCTTACAATTCTGATTTTTTATGTTCACAAAAATGGATCAAAATCAAGACACACAAACCACTATTTTATCAATTGTTCCTTCTCCGTTAATTCCTCCGGTTTCAAAAGGCCAAAAACATACCTATGGCTTGCTTGACGCACTTGGCGAAATTACTAAAGTTGTTAGTATTACTGATACACACTCAACAACCGCTGGGCATTCTTTTGAATTACGACCACTCATAGAACATAATATTAGAAAATACTTGGCTTTTGGAAATTATAAATTATTATATCGATTAATAATTCGGCTGAAACCAAAGGCAATATTGCTGGAACAACCCTATATGGGTTTAATGGTAAGTTTAGTGTCAAAAAAGACCAAAGTTCCTTTTTCAGTTCATGCTCACAACGTTGAATTTTTAAGACAAAAGGCCTTAGGAAAATGGTGGTGGCCAATGGTGTTTTGGCTCGAACGATATACCTTTAGAAAAGCAAAATACATTTTCTTTATTTCGGAAAACGACAAAAATTTAGCAGTAAAAAAATATTTGATTTCAGAACAAAAATGCTTTGTTTCTCCCTTTGGATTAGGTCAAACAGAACCCTTGGTGTCGTCAATAGATTTAGTGAAAAAAATTCGAGCCAAACATAACATTTCGGCTGAAGACAAAGTATTTATGTTTTTTGGCGACATGAAATATTTACAAAACATTGTAGCACTTGAGCTGATTATAAATGAAATTCAACCACGAATTGACGAAAAATTCAAGGGGAAGGATTATAAAATATTAATTTGTGGTGGTGGACTATCCGAAGCGTATGAGAAGCAATTAAAGGAGCTGGAATCGCAAAATATTATTTATGCAGGGTATATTCACGATGTGGATGAATATCTTCAAGCTGCCGATGTTGTTATTAATCCAATTCAGCATACGGGAGGTATTAAAATTAAAGTAACCGAAGCTTTGGGATATAATAAACCAGTAGTTTCTACCAAAACTGGGGCAGCTGGTGTTGTGCAAAATGTATGTGGAAACATGCTTCAGGTTTCGGAAGATAATGATTGGGATAATTTTACCGAAAAAATGTATAAAATGAAAGATAATAAGGATTCAACTCCAAAAGTGTTTTTCGAAAAATATAATTGGAAATTCATTGCATCGGACCTTTTAAACAAATTGATTCCCTAAATCTTAAGATTAATTGGCAAATCATTAAAAAGATTCCAAAAAATAAAATATTTTTGCCGAATTACAGTTAAACTATGTAAACGATTCATTTTGGACAGAAAAATCATTCGATCAATAAAAACATTAATTGTTTTATCTATAATATTAGCTGTTGGTTCGTGCTCAACAAAAAAGAACACTGGGATTACACGCACATATCACAATATTACGGCTTATTACAATGTATATTACAATGCACTTGATGCCTTTAAAACAGGAGTAAAAAAAATTGAAGAAAACCATATCGATAATTATTCCGTAACACTTCCACTTTTCTTTTTTAGCGATGATCAAGCCGTTCGAAGCGCTTTTGGAGACATGAACCGAGCCATTGAAAAAGGTTCGAAATGCGTACGCAAACATTCGATTACGACAAAACCCAAAAAAAAGAGTAAAAAAAATGGCGATAAAGAATATCAGGAGTTTTATAATCAACGCGAATTCGTAAAATGGGTTGACGATTCATACATGCTTATTGGAAAAGCAAACTTCTATAAAAAAGATTATTATCCTGCCATTGAGACATTTAATTATGTTATTAGAGAGTATAATGAAAAGCCCATAAAATATGAAGCCTACTTATGGCTGGCTCGTTGTTATGCCGAAATGGGTAAATACGACGAAGCCGATAATTTTTTGAGCACACTTAAAAGCGACAAAAATAAAATTGATGAATCGTTAACAGGACCCATAGCACTTACACAAGCTTACATATTAATAAAACTTAACGAAATTGATGCTGCCATACCATTTTTGGAAAAAGCGATTGAAAACACAAAAAAGAAAAAAGAAAAAACAAGGTATACTTATGTGTTAGCACAACTATATCAGCAAAACGGACAAATAAAAAAAGCTTTTGATGCCTATGGGAAAGTGGTTGATATGAATCCAGCGTATCAAATGGTTTTTAATGCTAGAATTAATCGTGCCAGTATATTTAATGCATCTGCTGAAGATAGCAAACCTCTTCAAAAAGAGCTTTATAAAATGCTTAAAGACGAAAAGAATATCGACTTTAAAGATCAAATTTACTATGCACTCGGAAGCATTGCCTATAATGAATCTCGCGATGAAGACGCTCTTGGTTTTTATTTAAAATCGGCAAGTGTTAGTACTGAAAACACTAATCAAAAAGCCGTTTCGTTTTTAGCTGCTGCCGATATGTATTTCGACAGACCCGATTATAGAAATTCTCAAGCTTATTATGACAGTGCCGTTTCCTTCTTAGATAATGATTACCCCAACTACCTTTCAATAAAAAGGAAAAGTGAAAATCTAAATGCTTTGGTCGAAAACATTATTGTTATTGAAACACAAGATAGTTTGCAGCGAATTGCGACCATGCCTGAAGCTGCACGGAACGCATTTCTTGATGGCTTAATTGCTCAAGTATTTGAACAAGAAAAGTTAGAAAAAGAAATGGCTGCTCAACAACAACAAGATCTAGTGTACATGCAGCAGCAGGGAAGAGTAAACCAGCAAGACCAAAGCGGTAAATGGTATTTTTACAATCCGTCGATGTTGAGCATGGGGCAGGCTGAATTTAAAACTAAGTGGGGCGAACGTAAACAAGAAGATAATTGGAGACGTAGAAATAAACGTTCGGTTGATTTTGATGCTTTTGCCGAAAACACAAACACTACCGATACAGCACAAAACGTTTTCAGCAACAAAAGCCGAGAATATTATTTAGTCGATCTTCCTTTGACCGATTCAGCTTTGCAAGTTTCAAAAGAAAAAGTTGAAGGTGCCTATTTTGACATTGCTACTATTTACAAAGAGCGATTTGGCGACTTTGATTTGAGTATAAAAAGTTACTTAAGTTTATTAGAAGAGTTTCCAGAAACAGAATATCGTTTATCAAGCTATTATAATCTTTACAAACTATATCTATTAAATAAGGAGTACGACCAAGCGGAAAGCTACAAACAAAAAATAATTGCGGAATATCCCGATAGTGAATACACCAAAGTGTTAAGCAATCCGAACTACTTTAAAGAACTTGAGAAAATCGAAAATCAGGTTAAATTTATGTATCAGGCAACTTACAAATACTTTATTAACGATAATTGCGATGAGGTAAATTATAACTTTCAATATGTCGATTCTGCTTTTCCGCAAAGTAAATTATTGCCAAAATTTGCATTGTTGAATACCTTGTGCATAGGACACTTGGGTGATTCGGCTGTGTTTAAAGATAGTTTAAACAGCTTTATTACAAAATTTTCGGGATCAGAAGAAGAGGGGTACGCCAAAGAGGTACTGGCAGCTCTTGACCGTGATGAAAGAGAAGTTATTTTAGAAGAAGAAAAGGTTGAACAGTTTGGTGGCGATTTAGCCGCAAATGTTGACATGGATTCACTCGATGTTTCCATATTTAACTTTAAACCCGAAATTGAACATTATTACATTGCGGTAATTGCAAACGAAAAGGCCGATGCCAATAGAGCTAAATTTAATCTTGTGAATTTCAATCTCGATTATTACGATTTTTTAAGCTTTGAAGTTGAAAGTGAATTACTATCTGCCGATTATTCGCTGGTGGTAGTTAAAAAGTTTAAAAATCAAAAAATGGCATACAATTATTATGAATCGTTACGAGTAGCCACAGAGGTTTACGAAGATTTTGACGAAGAAGGATATCGTGACTTTATAATTTCCATAGAAAACTTTAATAAATTCCGCGAAGACAAAAACTTGCTTCGTTATCAAAAATTCTTTAATATTAATTACTAAATCGCATTGCCATAGAAAAATAGCTACTCTTTTTTACTAAATTTATAAGAATAATAATTTGTTTGGCTTGGCCTTTGATTAGCTCCTTTTCAATTGTTAGTCCTTAACAAGTTTATAAAACGAACTAAAATGAAAGAGACAGAAATTCTTTGGGTAGACGATGAAATTGATTTACTCAAACCGCATATTATTTTCCTTGAATCGAAAGGCTATAAGTTAGAAACAGCAAATAACGGAACCGATGCCATTGAAATGGTACGTGAAAAAGCGTACGGTTTGGTTTTTCTTGATGAAAATATGCCGGGATTATCGGGTTTAGAAACCTTAATTGAGATTAAAAACATTCGTCCAAACCTTCGGGTTATTATGATAACTAAGAGTGAAGAAGAATATATAATGGACGAGGCCATAGGATCGAAAATTGATGATTATTTAATTAAGCCAGTTAACCCGAAACAAATATTAATGGCAATTAAAAAAATTACCGATCAAAAACGATTAGTAAGCGAAAAAACCAATTCTACTTATCAAGTTGAATTCGGAAAATTAGGCATACAAATTAATGATTCCTTATCGGCGGAGGATTGGAAAAATATTTATAAAAAATTGGTGTTTTGGGAGCTTGAATTAGAAAAAAGTGGCGGTGAAGGTATGGATCAAGTACTCCATATGCAAAAAGAGGATGCCAACAAAAGCTTTGCGAAATTTATTAAAAATAATTATGTCGATTGGTTTAAAGGAAATGCTCATGAAAAACCTTTAATGTCTCATAATGTTTTTAAAGAAAAAGTTTTTCCAACCATCAAAGAGGAACAACAAGTTGTTTTGGTTATTGATAATTTGCGCTTCGATCAATGGAAAATTATTGAACCTTTGATTCGTGAATATTATTCAGTGGAAGAAGAAGATTTGTTTTTTAGCATTTTACCCACGGCCACTCAGTTTGCGAGAAACTCTATGTTTGCAGGATTAATGCCATCGGAAATTGAAAAATTACATCCAGAATTGTGGGTAAACGAAGACGAAGATGGAGCCAAAAATCAGTTCGAAGAAGAGTTGATGAGAAAGCAAATGTCTCGCTTGGGAATAACAGAATCCTTTTATTACGATAAAGCTAGCAATATTGAGAAGGGTCGAAAAATATTAAATAATGTTTCACAAATATTAAATAATCAATTATCGGTAATTGTGGTAAATTTTGTGGATATGCTATCACATGCCAGAACTGAAATGGACATGATTCGCGAATTGGCAAATGACGAAGCTGCCTACAGAAGCATTACTCACTCATGGTTTGAACACAGCTCTCTATTCGAGTTAATCAAGGTTTTAGCAAACAAAAAGGTTAAGTTGGGAATTACTACCGACCATGGAACTATTCGCGTGAATAACCCCGTTAAAGTGGCTGGAGATAAACACATAAGCACAAACTTGCGATACAAACAAGGAAAATCGCTAAGTTACAATCCTAAGCAAGTTTTTGAAGTGACTAATCCGCAAGATATTCATTTGCCAAAATTGAATGTGAGCTCATCGTATATATTTGCTCAAAACGAAGATTTTTTAGCTTATCCAAATAACTTTAATCACTATGTAAGTTATTATAAAAACACCTTTCAACATGGTGGAGTATCGTTGGAAGAAGTTATTATTCCGTTTATTACATTAAAGCCAAGATAGATTTTTAGGGCAATATGAAAAGTTAAGCCCCCAACTATTTCAATTTTTAAAGAAAAAGTGATGGAACGCACCAGCAGGCTGGTTAGCGTTCTATTTTTTTATTCCTATAAAAGGCATTGGAAAAGTTTTATAGAAGGTCAGTAGATAAGTTTGTATGTACTGACGCAGCAATTATAAGGACTTATTATGTGTACAAATGCTGTCAGGAGCTACGCACGCTGACAGATTTGGCATGACAAGATCTGATAGCCTTGTCAGCGTCACTCTCACGAAATAAAATTAAGTAGTGTCTGTCTACAATGTCGGCCTTTTACCTGAATCGTCATCGGATGACTTACTAAATAATTGACAATCAGCTCGAATATTTTAGGATATTTCAAAATTGAGTCATCCGATGACTTTATGGACAGACACTAAGTAGTTAACTACTGATCTCTAAAGTTTTATATAACGCAAGAAAAATTACAATCGTTTTTTCGATGCATGTTGCTTTTAATTTTCAATTTAACAGCTGTGCATGGGCTTATTTGTGCCTTCCCAAAAACTGCTCA
Organism: Salinivirgaceae bacterium; assembly: GCA_016342715.1. Lineage (GTDB taxonomy): Bacteria > Bacteroidota > Bacteroidia > Bacteroidales > SZUA-534 > JAEINW01. The sequence continues at coordinate 13,447 of JAEINW010000098.1, forward strand.
AGTTTGTAGATTAGAAAAATCTAGTTTTTTTAACGCAAAATATCAAATAGGACAAAAACATTTTATTGATAAATACAGTGCTGCTAATCCTAATAACGAGAGAATAATTAGAAAGGTGTTTTTCGGAGTTTCACAGATCAGAAGTAGGTGATCTGTTTTTTTACTTCAAAAAAGCTTGTTGTTTAAGCTTAGATATTCTTAAATTTAATTAAAATTATTATTTGGTATTGTTTGCTAATAAGGGTTTTTTAATTCAAGCAAAAAAACATAAATTATTGTTACATATTGAAGCAAATTTGTACTTTATCAAATATTGGTTTTTTTATGTTTGTTTTTTGATTAAAATTGTATGTTAGGTAAGAAATCAAGAATCAATACTTTGTAAAATGATAAAACTGTACTTTTGTATTATTGTTGGAGTTTTTGTAACCCAAATACTCGTTGGCCAAAAAAATCCAAAAATTGATCAAAAAATTTATTTTTCAAATCAAGAAGGTGTTATACAAGCAAAAAAGACCTTCAAAAATGCGGAACGCTATTATCGAAAAGGCGCAGGTACCTACGATGAGGCTCTTAAATATTATATGAATCTTTATACCTATAATTCAGAGTCGCATGCCCTTAATTATAAAATAGGAATCTGTTATTTATGGACATCTAATAAAAAGGCTTCCTTAGAATATTTTTTAAAGAGTTCGCCCGAAGTAGCAAAAGATTACTATTTGGCCTTGGGTCGTTCTTATCAATACAATCTTATGTTTAATGAGGCAAAAGAGAGCTATTCGCAACATTTAAATTCATTGCATCCTTGGTTGCAAAACGATGCTAAATCATACATTGATCAATTGTCAAAAGAGTGTGATATAAGCGCAGAAATAATGCAAGATTCACTTTCGGCATATGTAATTAATCTGGGTCCAGTGATTAATTCTTATTATGATGATTATGGAGCAATTTTGCCAGAAAACGACACAAATATTTATTTTACGTCAAAAAGGCCTGAGGTTGAACCAAACAGAAGGGTTTCTCGATTTAAGTTTAAGGAAAGAGTATTAATGACTAATAATTGCATTAATGAACCTAGTCAATACGCATCGGAACTACCTAAACTAAGATTCAGAGTAAACTTAAGCCTGGCCGGGTTTAGCAAAAATGAAAAGAAAATATATTTATACGGTGGAAAGAAAAATAATGGTGGAATTTATTCTGCAATTTATGAAGAAGGCAAATGGAGAAAGGTTCGCCCAATTAAAGGGAAAATAAACCACATTGCTTATAAAGAAACCACCATTTCGTTTTCTCAAGATGGGACGGCTTATTTTGTTTCTAATAAAAGGGGGGGAGTAGGAGGAAAGGATATCTACCTTTCAAAAATAAAAAACGGAAGAGCTTATGGCAAACCAATAAATCTGGGAAAAGTAATAAACACATCGTTTGATGAAGAATGTGTTTATATTTCAAAGGATGGTAACACACTTTTCTTTTCATCTAATGGACATCTTGGAATGGGAGGCTTTGATGTTTACAAATCGGAAAAAGGACTTGATGGGGAATGGGAAACCCCGCAAAACATGGGACATCCAATTAATAGCCCTGCTGATGAGTTGTTTTATAAGCCAACCGCAGACACAATGGTTGCTCTTTATTCTACCATTAGACCCGATAGTTATGGAGGTTTAGACATTTATAAAATACAGTTGGATCCACGAATTCCTTTTAAACTGATTGGATCGGTTACCGATATGGAGGATGGAACAGCTCTCCCTGCTTCGGTAAATGTATATGATAAAAATACTCAAAAAATGGTTTATTCAACGAAAGTTGATAGTTTGGCTGGAATCTACTTGCAGGATTTCGAAGACGTTGGAGATTACACCATTCAAATTGATTACAAGGGCTATAAATCAGCATCATTTGATTTGCCAAGGCCGGATGTAAAATATGCAACGCTTGTTCAAGATTTTACTTTAGAACGGCTTCGTCATCCTTTTACACTCATTGGTAGAGTTACCGATGTTGATAAAGGAACACCCGTACAGGCTTCAATATCTTTTAAACACGCAATAGCCGACAGTTTAATTGGAAGAGTAGTGTCGGACACCGAAACGGGTAAATATTCTATAACATTTGAAGATAAGTACGACATGGTTATGAACATTGAAGCCGTAGATTACTTTCCAGTTCATGAACCTATAAATACAACTAACGAAATAAATAAAGTATTTTCTAAAAACATTGAACTTAAGCGGAGCAAAATAAATTACACATTAACGGGTCGTATTGCCGAAGAAGATGAAACAACTCCTGTTCGCGCCGCATTGAGTTTTTATGAGCCAGGAAAATTGGAACCCTTCACTATTATTTTATCTGATAGCACGAATGGAAAATACACGGCAATTATTGATAATGCGGGTCCGTTTATGATTGAAGTTGAAGCAAATGGATATTTTTTCACAAATGAAATATATCAGTTTCCTGAGGGACAAACATTTACCGCAAAGAATTTTAACCTTAAAAAAATGGAATCGGGAGTTAAAATTGTTATTGAGAATATTTTGTTTAATTCTGGCAAATCTACTTTAAAAGTGGAATCGTTTAAAGAAATTGATAAAATGGCAGAACTGTTGGAAAAAAACCCAAAAGTACGAATTGAGGTTTCTGGTCATACCGATAATGTAGGTTCAGCATCTGTAAACAAGAGAATATCTAAAGCGCGAGCGCTAACTGTAAAAAATTATTTAGTTTCTCGTGGAATTCTCGAAGATAGAATTGAATATCAAGGCTATGGTTTTGATCAGCCTATTTCGCCAAACGATACACCCGAAGGAAGAGCAAAAAACCGAAGAGTTGAAATAAAAATATTGGATTAACCTTAAAACTGACTTGTTATGAAAAAACATTATATAATACTGCTAATTGCAACTCTTATTATTGGTACAACTATTTGGAGCTGTAAAAAGGATGATTTAACGCTAAGTACTGATTTTACAAATAAAATTAATTTGCCAGTGCCTTTTTTAAAATCATTAAAAATAAGTGCTCGTGATTTAATTGAAAAGTTAGATAGCGCTAGTTCAGAATATCTTTTTGTTGATAATGATAGTTTAATTAATTTTAAATATGATACTGCCTTTTCTTCAGAATGGAACGATTTGGTTGAATTTAATGAATTAACGGCAGAAAATAATTTTGACATAAGTGTAGTAAAAAACAAGAATGTTAAAGTTGATTATACCTTTTACGATTCTATTTTAGTTAGCTTTATTGATGGGCAGCGTTTTGATAGTGTTAAAATTGCCGAAGCTGATTTAATTTTAGATGTTCAAACACCTCCCTCAGGAATAACAGGGAACTATACTTTTAGGTTACCAGGATTAGTTAAGAATGGATCGGCTGTTGAATTTACAAACACAGATATGGCCTCAGTAAGTGAATTTCATGCTACAGAAAATTTGAATGGGTCGTGGATGTATTTTGATCAAAAAGACAGTAATAGCTATTTAATAATTGAAATTACTGTTGAAGTGTATCCTAGTGGAGGCACACCTTCAGGGAGTGGACTTGCTTTTCAGATGAATATTACTGAATTAAAACCAGATTTAATTTTTGGTTATTTTGGATCCATGGATGTAATTGAAGAAACTCAAGAATTTCCATTAGATTTCTTTGAAAGTTTGGATTTGCCAGCTGAAATTAAGTTCAAAGCAATGTCCATTGATATTGGAATAAATAATTATTTTGGTGTACCATTAGGTGTAAGGGTTGACAGTATGGTTTTTGTTAAAGAAGGCGAAGAGCCTAAGCAAATATTTATTGACCCAATTGAAGAAATAAAGGCGGCTGAATATGGTGATATTATTGTTCCTGTTCACGATTCAATTTTAATTAACGAAAGCACAGCCGACGGACTCATGAATGCTATTAATTCATCGCCAGAAAAAGTTTATATTGAATTGGTGGGAAAAATAAACCCAAAGGACATAGACACAACAAATTTTATTGCTGCAGATAATTTGATTGAAGGAGATGTTACCATTAAAATACCATTATGGTTCAACACAACTAAATATATACGGAACGATACAATGAGTTTTAAAATAGATACGGCTCAATTGAAATATGTGGAAGATGTTACCTTGAAATTTAATTTTGATAATAGTTTTCCATTTGATATTTCAGCTCAAGCTTATGTTATTAATGAGCAGGGGGATTCTTTAGGAACCGTTTTTGAAGCAAGAATTAATTTGATTAAATCACCTGACAATCCAGCCATCGGAACATATAGAGAGCCCAAAAAGTCTAGTCTTGAAGTAATGATTAGTAGCTCCAGATTATTAGAACTTTATCGTCAAGATGGATATAATATAGTATTAAATTCTTGGGTTCAAGTTGGTGATTATGATAACGACATATATGTTAAGCTTTTATCAACCGACTTTATAGACGTTGGCCTTAAATTCATCGGTTCAAGTGGTGAATTAAATTAATAACAAAAATATAATAAGTTATGAATAAGATAATTAGAAAATTCGTTATTATAGGTGTTTTAATGATTTTGGTTACTTCGTTAAAAGCCCAAAGCCCACTATCATTATATTATTTAGAAAACATACCACAAAGTTCGTTTATTAATCCAGCAATGGCGCCAAGGGCAAACGCTTTTATAGGATTCCCGCTTATAAATAGTGTTTATACTGCCTTTCGGTCTGATTTGTTGGGACCAAATTTTGTACAAGAAGTAGGACCCAAAGGATATCTTTTAATACAAAATCAATACGATTTTGATAAACTTTATCGCGGCATTGGTAAAGCGGCTAATTTTGGGATGAATCAATCGTTTACACTATTAAGTTTTGGGTTTAGTGGTAAAAAAGGGTATTTCACCTTTGGCATTACAGAAAAAATTTCAGGGGCATTTAATGTTCCAAAATCTATATTTGAAATGGTTGAAAGTGGATTTCCAAATGGCGGTACTTTAGATTTTAGTCCATTAGGTTTTAATGCTTCCTATTATCGTGAATATATGGCGGGTTATTCTTATCAGTTTACGAGTAAAATTAGAGTGGGTGCTCATGTTAAGCTTTTGCAGGGTTTGTTTAGTGCAAAAACTGATTTAGAAAAATTCGATTTATATACATCTGAAGATAGATGGTCCGTTGATATGAGGGGTACAGTTTATACATCGGCACCTTTAGTTGTAACTTTAGATGAAAATGGAGTGCCAACAAAGGTTGAACAAGAAGAAATGGAAACAGCTGATTATATAGATTATGGTTTATTAAATTTTAAAAATCCAGGATTAGCTTTTGATATTGGAGCTGTTTATGATTTTAGTCCAGACTGGACCTTTTCAGCGTCATTAAACGATTTAGGCTTTATTCGTTGGGGAAGTAATTTACATTCATTTAGCGTTAATGGGCGATATCAATTCGAAGGTTTTGAGGTTGATATTTCTGATATTGATAATATGGACACCGTAATTAATGAGATGGTTGATTCACTTGAAAATGCGCTTAATTATGGTTATGGACATAAGGGCTTTTCTTCAGGATTAGGACCACAATTATATATGGGGGCAAAGTATAATTTAAATTATTATTTAAACTTTGGTGTTTTATCAAGAACTGTTTTTAAAAAATACGATTTTCAGCAAGAGTTTAATGTATCGGCAAATGTTAATTTATATCATGTATTAACCACAAGTATTAATTATACGGTGGCTATTAGTGGGGCAAATAGTATGGGGTTTGGAATGGGATTAAGAGGAGGCCCGATGGAATTTTATATGCTTTTAGACTACATACCAACCAGCTATCGCAATTATATTGTTGATTCTGAAAAGTATCCTGGACCAACTAGTTTTGAGAGTTTTAATATTATGTGGGGATTAAATATTATGCTGGGCGCTAATGGTTTTAAAGATACTCCTATGATTGATGCATATTCGGAGTTTTAAATTTTTTTGTTATTTAGTGAAATAGGAGGACTTAATGGGTCTCCTATTTTATTTCTATAAAATGTTTTAACCCTTTAATTACCTGCGGTGAACTCCCAAGCTCGGTTCTATTGCTACTACCTTAGTTTATTTAAATGTTTAGAAGGTCAGTAGCTAAGTTCATATGTACAAACTCAGCAATTATATGGGCTTATAATTTGCACAAATGCTGTCAGGAGCTACGCACGCTGACAGATTTGAGCTGACAAGATCCGAAGATTTTGTCAGCGTCTCTCTCACGAAATGAAACTAAGTAGTTAACTACTGACCGCT